>JBHENZ010000187.1:0-3364 GCA_046261815.1 Pyrinomonadaceae bacterium
GCCGTGGGCGATGTAGTTCAGAATATCAAGCCGCGTCACGCCCTGCTGCAGCAAAAGATAGACTGCGTAGGATTGCTCATTCTGATAAAACGCCGCGAGAATGTTGCCGCCGTCCACGGTTTCCTGCCCGCTGCCTTCGGCCTGGAGAACGGCGTATTGAATCGTCGACTGAAACGCCGCGGTCAGCTCGGGCCTGTGCTTCACGTTCTCGGGCATTTTTTCAAGCGTGCCGTCAAAATATTTTTCGAGCTCAAGGGCGAGCTCATCGATGCGAGCGCCGCAATTGAAAAGGATGTCGCGGGCCGTGCTGTCCTCAAGCAGGGCGAAGAGCAAATGCTCCAGCGTCACGTATTCGTGCCGATGCTTGACGGCCTCGTCGACGGAGAAACTCAAGGTCTCTTCTAATTCTTTGGTGAGCATCTCGTCCTTATCTTAGCAATAATTCCAGCAGCGAAAACAATCTTAGCGTCATTTTCAAGTTATCGACGCTCCTTTTCCGCTTATCCGAGAAATATATGTGTAGAATTCGATGCCCGTTTTCGAGTAAACGTTTTGTAATTCTTTTTCGACGGCGGCGGCCGTGTCAGACGTTCGACTAAGCATAAATACCGAAGGGCCGGAGCCGGAAATCCCGCCGCCAACAGCACCGACGAACAGAGCGGCGGCCTTCACATCGTCGAATTTCGGTATCAGTGACTTTCTGACCGGCTCGACGATCAAGTCCTCAAGCGAGCGGCCGATCAAGTCATAGTCGGCCCTGGTCAATGCCGCGACGAGAGCTCCAAGATTCGCCCAATTTCTGACGGCCGAGGCAAGCGGCACTTCGCGTGGAAGAACCGAGCGGGCGTCTGCCGTCCTGATCTCGATTTGCGGATGGATGACCGTCACGAAAAGCGGTGGAAAACGCAGGCTGACGATATCGAGCGGCTCGACCGAGCGAACCAACGTGAATCCACCGAAAATGCAGGGTGCGACGTTGTCGGCATGTCTGGAACCCGAGGCCAAATTTTCACCCTCAAGTGCAAATTCCGCGAGCGCGCGTTTCGAAAACGGCCGTCCCAGAATTTCGTTCGCCGCCACAGCCGCGCCGCAGGAACTTGCCGCGCTCGAGCCGATCCCGCTACCGGGTTTAATGTTCTTGTAACTTTTAAGCTCGAAGCCGAAATCCACTCGGCTCGCATCGAGCATTGCAAGCAACGTCACTCCGGCGGCATTTTTTTCCGGATCGCTCGGCAGGTCAAAATCGTCGTGATTTACAATTCGAACTCCCGTCTCGTCGATTCGCCTGAGAACAATTTTATCCACCGGCTTCTCGAGGGCAAATCCAAGACAGTCGAACCCGCATACCACATTCGAAACGGTTGCCGGAGCGATAACGCTCACTTGTTCCATATTTCTATATCACAACGGTTCGTTATATTATTTTGTTTCTTGCAGGTGAGTTCGCTTTCGGCGCCGCTTAAGGTCCCGCCCGATGCAATACTTTAGCACAAACCGCAAATCGCCAGCGGCGGACTTTGAAGAAAGTGTGCTTAGCGGTCAGCCCGACGATAAAGGTCTGTATTTTCCCGAGTCTGTGCCCCAACTCTCGCGTGATTTCATCAGTTCGCTTGACAAAAAATCCAACGAGCAGATCGCCTATGAGGTGATCAGGCCGTACGTCGGCGGAAAAATCGTTGATGAAGCTTTGCAGCAAATCTGCGCTGAGACCATTAGCTTCTCTTTCCCTGTCGTGAAAATATCGCCTAGAATTTCGGCCCTCGAACTTTTTCACGGGCCGACGCTCGCGTTCAAGGACGTCGGCGCCAGGTTTATGAGCCGTTGTCTTGCCTATTTTTCACACGATCGCGGCGAGAAAACTGTTGTGGTGGTCGCCACGTCCGGCGACACGGGTGGAGCGGTCGCGGCCGGGTTTCATGGAATGGAGGCTGTCGAAGTGGTAATCCTCTATCCGAAAGGTAAGGTGAGTCGGATTCAGGAACGGCAATTGACAAGCCTCGGCGGAAATGTGACTACATTGGAATTACGCGGGACGTTCGACAACTGTCAGACGTTGGCAAAACAGGCGCTCGCCGACCGGGAGTTGAAAAAGCGGGCACGTGTTACATCGGCAAACTCGATCAATATTGCACGATGGCTGCCGCAGCAGTTCTATTATTTTTTCGCCGCGAAGGAATTTGATGGCGAACCGCCTGCCATTAGCGTTCCGAGCGGAAATTTCGGCAATTTAGCCGCCGGTCTTCTCGCACAGCGCTCCGGTCTGCCAGTCGAGAGGTTTATCGCCGCCTGCAACTCGAACGACGTAGTTCCACAATATCTGGCCACTGGCCAGCTACACCCACGGCACGCGGTGCCTACGCTGTCGAACGCAATGGACGTCGGTGACCCAAGCAATTGGGTTAGAGTTATGGAAATTTTTGGCAACGATCTGACGAAATTGACCGATAAGCTCGTCGCGGCCAGCGTCTCCGACGAACGAACGCGGAGAACAATGCGTGAGGTGTATGAAAAAACGGGCTATGTCCTCGATCCACATGGAGCCGTCGGCTATCACGCTCTCGAAGAATATCTGGACGGCGATAATGGGGGGCGCGGAGTATTTCTCGCGACTGCTCATCCGATAAAATTCGATTCGGTTCGCGAGATAATCGGTAATTACGGCGCTATTCACGAGTCTATTGGCGATCTCGGAAATCGCCCAAAACACAAGATAGAAATTGCGCCGGAATACCAGGCATTGAAGGAAATTCTGCTTTCGAAAACATGAGAGTCTTGAAATTTGGCGGCTCTTCCATCGCTGACACGAATAACATTCGCGCCGTCGCTGAAATCGTCGGCAAAAGAAAGGCGGAGCGACTGGCAATTGTTTTCTCTGCAATGCAGGGTGTAACCGATGCGTTAATCGATGCCGGTCGATTGGCTGAGGCCGGCGATGACGGTTTTATCGCGCGAATCGCCGAGATCAGAGAAAAGCACTTTGAAACGGTTTACGATTTATTCGGCGACGAAATTCCCGGCAAGATCGAAGAATACATCGATTCGGCAATTAAGGATCTAGGAGACACCTGCGAAGGCGTGCGGCTCGTGCGGGAGCTATCGTCACGAACGCTTGACCGCATTTTGAGCTTTGGCGAGCTTGCTGCAAGCAATATTATCTCTACATATTTTGCCTCAGCTGGAATCGCCAACCTCTGGAAAGACAGCCGCGAAATTATCAAGACCGACTCCGCCTTCGGAGCGGCCACGGTAGATTTCTCAAAATCCGAAATTCTCATCAAAGAATTTTTCGCCCCTCGAAGCGAGAACGTCTTCGTCTTTCCGGGCTTCATCGGCAGCGACGGATCAAATTCGACTACGACGCTTG
>JBHENZ010000188.1:0-3801 GCA_046261815.1 Pyrinomonadaceae bacterium
GGTCTATATCACGGGGGAGGTCGTCACGCCGGTAAACATCTATCTCAAGGATGGCGGCGTTTCGCTTCAGCGGGCTATCGCGATGGTTGGCGGTGTCCGACGAGAGGCGAAAACGAAAGACATCAAGATTTATCGTCTAAAGCCGAATTCGAACGACCGCAAGATTATAAGTGCCAACTACGATCTTATTCTCAAGGGCAAGCAAAAGGACATAATGCTGGAGCCTTACGACATCGTCGAGGTCGACAAGGCGAAAAAGAGCATCTTCCAAACAGTTCTTGAAATCGCGACTAACTCAGCCAAGACAATTGTGGGCCAGACTCTTCCAACCCGCATTCTCTATTAGCACCGCCGCTTGTTTCGCGCTTACTTACGTGCGGGCTTGCGGCATATTAATGCGATACTTTTCCTCGTGCGTGAACAATTAGTCGAAGCGCTTACGAAATATCAGACCGATTTCAGCCTCAGCCTTTCCGATACTGTCATTCAGAAACTCGCCGATTATTACCAAATTGTTGAAATTCACAATCCAATTCTCCACCTCACGGCTCCGTCGACGTCAGAAGTTTTTGCAGTCCGTCACATTCTCGAATCGCTGACCTTACTCGAATTTTTGCCGCGAAATGCTAAATTAGCCGATATCGGCGCCGGTGCCGGTTTGCCGTCGATCCCGTGCCTGGTTGCTCGCAAAGATCTCTCGGCAATACTCATCGAATCGAAAGAAAAAAAGGCGAGGTTTTTAGAAGAAGCTGTGCATTCGCTCAGCCTTGCGACGCGCGCGGAAGTCGTCAACCGTCAATTTGAAGAAGCCGTTGCGCACGACGCGACGATGGTCACATGCCGTGCCCTCGACAAATTTGTCGAAAAGCTGGCGCGCCTTATCCGCTGGTCCGGGCGTCGTCCGATGCTTTTCTTCGGCGGCGATAAACTTGAGTCGGCTTTAGCAAAACAAGCGATCGAAATAGTCGACCGGCGTTTGATGCCGTTTTCGGAACGACGTTATTTGTTTGACGTGCGGACCGTGAATAGGCGTAATATCGATTGAACAGCCGTGTTATGATTTGCCGGTCCGTTGGTTTGCTCCCGTAAGCGGTCACCCGCAAAACTAATCGAATTAATGCCATCTGACGCCAAGACTCTCCTTAAGCGTTGCGGCATCGCTCTCGGAGCGGCAGTCGTCAGTGTCGGTTTGCGCTGGCTTCTCGAACCCGTTCTTGGAACCGAGATCACCTATTTAACTTTATTTCCCGCGGTTGCGATTGCGGCTTATTACGCCGGTTTTCGGGCCAGTCTTCTAACCATAGTTTCGGGTGTTCTCGCCGTTAACTGGCTCGTGAACGGCGAATTTATCTTCCGCCTCAGTGACACGAGCGAATACATCCAGCTAGTTGCCTTTCTCATCACCGGCACTTTCGTCGCGTGGATCACCGCCGAACGGCAGGAAGCCAAGACCGAGCTGAAACGTGTTGAGACTGAATCCGAACTCAGATCCCGGGCGCACGCTTTGGCGCTCCGCGAAAGCGAAGAGCGTTCACAGCTTGCACAGAGCACGATCGGCCTCGGAATTTGGGATTGGGATCTAGTAGCCGACAAAGTCACGTGGTCTAACGGCATTTATCAGCTTGTCGGCGTCGACCCCGAAAACATAGGGAATCCGGTGAATACTTGGGTCGAATACATCGTACCCGAAGATCGCGAGATCGCCCTCAGGGGTATTCGCCAGCTTATCGACGAAGGCTCGCCGAACTTTTACGGCGAGTTCCGTGTTCGGCGCGTGTCCGACAACCGCATCTGCTGGATGGCGACGCAAGGTAAAATAATTCGTGAAAACGGCGCGGCCGTGCGTTTGCTCGGCGTCAATTTCGACATCAACGAAACCAAGGCGACCGAGCTTAAAATTCAAAACCTCAATCGCGAGCTAACCCGCCGTGTCCGCGAGCTGCAGACCATTATCGAGTTGACGCCCGTTGGCATTGCCGTCGCGCACGATGCAAGCTGCGACGTAGTGATCGCGAACCCTGCCCTAGCGGAAATCTTAGGCGTGAATCCCGGCGACAACGTTTCGCTCAACGGAGGCAAGCCGCCTTATCGACTTCTCAGAAACGGCCGCGTGTTGGCCCCGAAGGAGTTGCCAATGCAGCGCGCGGTTGCCGAGAAACGGTCGATTCTCAATGAAGAACTCGATATCGAGCGGGCTGACGGCAGCGTCGTTTCTGTCTACGGTTACGCCGCGCCGGTTTATGACGACGATGAAAATGTGATCGGCTGCGTCGCCGCGCAGATCGACGTGACCGCGCGAAAAAAATACGAGCTTGGGCGCGAGCAGAAACTGGATGAAGAGCAAGTTCTTCGCCGCCAGGCCGAAGAAGCAAGCCGTCTGAAAGACGAATTTCTCGCCACCGTTTCGCACGAGTTGCGCACGCCGCTCAATTCGATTATTGGGTGGACGGCCGTTATGAAGGATGCCTCGATCCCAGCCGATTCGAAGTCGCGCGCAATCGACGCCATCGAGCGAGGCGCCCGCTCGCAATCGCAATTGATCGAAGACCTTCTGGACGTCTCCCGCATCATCAGCGGCAAGCTCCAATTGGATGTCACCTCTATCGATATTAAGCGCGTGATAGATGCCGCGGTCGAAACGGTCAGCCCGGCGGCGGCCGCAAAAAAGATCGACATTTTGATAGATTTCGAGCCGGACCTAGGCCGCGTGCCTGGTGATTTCGACCGCCTCCAACAGGTTGCGTGGAATCTACTTTCAAACGCGATAAAGTTCACGCCGGCTGGCGGACAGGTGGTCGTTTCCGTGCGGAGCGAAGGTTCGTCACTCGTACTTTCGGTTGCCGATACGGGCAAGGGAATCAGCCGTGAATTTTTGCCGTTCGTTTTTGACCGTTTCCGCCAGGCCGATGGCTCGATCACCCGCAAGTTTAGCGGCCTCGGTCTGGGCCTTGCCATCGTTCGCCATTTGGTCGAGCTACACGGCGGCTCGGTCAGCGTCGATAGTGGCGGTGAAGATCTTGGTTCGACATTTTTCGTTCGCCTTCCGGTAATGGCAGTCGAAGCAGACGAAAACGGATCGAATGGCTCGCAGATTTCCGATTCCATCACGCGAAGCCCGCTTTCGCTCGAGGGCGTAGCGATCATCGTGATCGATGACGAACCAGACACCTGCGAAGTTTTGAAAATTACTTTTGAACGCCTCGGCGCGACGGTCAAAACATTCGCCTCATCCGTGCCTGCGCTCGAATCCTTAAAACGCTCGCCGCCCTCGATGATAGTGTCCGACATCGGGTTGCCCGACGAAGACGGTTATGCCTTCATCCGCAAGGTTCGGATATGGGAGCGCAGCGCCTCGCGAACGCGCGTTCCCGCAATCGCGCTTACCGCTTACGCCCGTGCCGAAGACCGCCAGGACGCGCTCGCCGCCGGATACAACCTTCATATAGCCAAACCGGTCGAGCCGTCTTTCCTCGCCGACGCCATCGCGGAGCTTCTCGTCGCCAACGACGTGAGGGTCTCGCAGGGCGTTTAACCCACTTTCTTGCGGGCGATCCATTCGTCTACATTCTTCTCCAACACATTCAGTGGCACCGAGCCGGAGAGGAGGACGATGTCGTGAAACTCCTTGAGATCGAACTTGTCTCCCAAAGTGTCTTTCGACCGTTTTCGAAGTTCCTTTATCTTTAATTCGCCGATCTTGTAGGCTAGCGCTTGGCCCGGCCATGAGATGTAGCGGTCGACTTCGTTGACGACGTCCTGTTGGGTCTTGGCGGCGTTGTTTTTGAAATAATCGATCGCCCG
>JBHENZ010000189.1:0-4449 GCA_046261815.1 Pyrinomonadaceae bacterium
CCCGCCGCAATTTTCAACACGCGACCGCCGCGAAACGCGCTCAAATTGATCTGCAGAATTGCCAGATCACGTTCAACGTCCTCGGCGATAAGCCGTGCCTTGACCCCCGTATTTTTGTCAAAGCGCACGCGAATCTCGTTCGATTCGGCGATTACGTGCTGATTGGTCAGCACCAGACCCTTCTCATCGAAAACAAAACCGGAACCCGTGCCAAGCTCGCCCTCAACCGTCACCACGCCGTCGCGTAAAGTTTTGAATAGCTCACCGCCGGCACTCATTCGGCGGCGAGGACCTGCCGTACTCTCAAATTCGATTGTCGCATTGTCACTGCTCAGCTCGATCGTGATCGCCTTTCCGGCCGCGACCGTAAATCGCTGTTCCCACCTAAAGCTCCGGTTCTCGAATCCAAGCGGCTTTTCCGAAACGACCGTATATTCACCGTCCGCAAGGACAAGGGCCGCAATTCCGTCAACCGAAGTCGAAATTTTTCGCGTCGTGAATCCCGGTTTGTTGGTCTTACTAACGATCAACGAAAATTTCGGCACATTCTTTAGATTTAAATCCTTATCGACAACCGAGACTTTAATCTTTACGTTTTCAGTGGTTTGAGCAAGCGTGGGCAAGGCGAATGCGGCGGCAAAGATGAGCAGAAGAACAAATCGCGTTCTAAACATATTAAACTCCTGGTAGTTTTTTGGGAAAGGCGTCAGAAACGATGCGATGAAAGAACATCATCGCTTGAAATGGCTAAAGCCATTTAAACATTTTTTAACGAAAGAATCAATCATTATTCAGGATCGCAATACTTTTTTTCAAATCAGGTGGTGCGTCTGAGACCCTGGGACAGTGGGACAAACTTCGCTCCCACCCGGTCGAAGAAAAGCTGCTTGACACGAATGAAACATTCACTCTAAACTCGCGTAAATTCTACGACTCGCACGAGTTTACTCACCGATTCAGAGAGGAAAACCAGAATGGCGTTTTCGCGACGTGATTTTATCAAGACCGCAGGTGTCGCCCTGGGTGCCATAACGGTGCCGTCATGGACGGCCGAGGCGTATCCGCTTTCGGCGGTTTTCCGGGAAGTAAATCGTGATGCCCTTGCCGATGCCGCTTTGGCCACAGCCAAGCGGCTGGGAACCAGCTATGCCGACATTCGGATAAATCGTTATCGGCTGGAGGCGATTCAGACGCGCGAGCGGCAGGTGCAGAATGTGTCGAGCGGTCAAAGTTTCGGCTTTGGCGTGCGCGTACTCCTTGGCGGCACGTGGGGATTTGCGGCAAGCCCGATCGTGACGGCCGACGAGGTCCAGCGCGTGACGAGACTGGCCATCGACATCGCTAAGGCCAATTCCACATTTCAGAAAAAGAAGGTCACGCTAGTGCCGACGCCGAAAGTTGTGACTACTTGGAAAAGCAAATTCGAACGCGATCCGTTCGACGTGCCGACCGCCGATAAGGTCGCCATCCTCATGAAAATTAATGAAGCCGCTCTCGGCGTAAAGGGCGTCAACTTCGTAAATTCGGGTATGGCATGGGTCAACGAGCAGAAATATCTGGCTACATCCGACGGCTCGCGGATCGATCAATACATCGTTCGCGGTAACCCGAGTTTTACAGTAACGGCGACGAACCGCGCGACCAACGATTTTCAATCAGTAAACACGCTCCGCGAGCCACAGCAAATCGGCTTTGAATATATGTCAAAGCACGATTGGGCGGCCGAGGCCAGGGAGGCGGGCGAACATGCGGTAATGAAGCTAAAGGCCCCCAGCGTGAAGCCCGGAAATTACGACCTCGTTCTTCACCCCTCGCATCTGTTTTTGACGATTCACGAATCGGTCGGACATCCCACCGAGCTAGACCGTGCCCTTTTGTGGGAGGCGAATTACGCGGGAACTAGTTTTCTAACACCCGACAAGACCGGCAAGCTGCAGTATGGCTCGAAGATGGTGAATTTCGTCGCGGACCGAACGCAGGCGCTCGGTCTTGCTACGGTTGGCTACGATGACGAAGCGGTTCCCGGACAGCAATGGCATCTGGTTAAGGACGGTTTGTTCGTCGATTGGCAGACGACGCGCGATCTGGCACCTTTGATCGGAAAGAAAAAGTCGTATGGATGCCTTCATGCTGACAGTTGGGGCAGTGTGCCGTTTCCACGAATGCCGAATGTATCGCTCACGCCGGCAAAGGAAAACGTCACGCAGAACGACCTCGTCGGCGGCGTAGATAACGGAATCTTGATAATGGGCCGGGGCAGCTATTCGATCGATCAGCAGCGTTATAATTTCCAGTTTGGCGGACAGACGTTCTGGGAGATCAAAAACGGCAGAGTCGCCGGAATGCTTCGCGACGTCGCTTATCAATCGCGTACGACCGATTTTTGGAACGCCCTTACTGGCCTCGGCGGCCAAGCGACCTACGAAGTGCCCGGCTCGTTCAACGACGGCAAGGGTGAACCCAGCCAATCGAACGCCGTTTCGCACGGATGTCCACCTGCCAGGTTCAGGCAGATCAACGTACTCAACACCGCATCTACACCAAACGCCGGACAAATGGAGGATTTTCACTAATGCTTTTCACCGAACAGGAAGCGAAAGCCCTGACGGACAAAATTCTTTCGTTCGTTACGGCGACCGATGCAAGCGTAGGCGTTGGCAGCGACAATTTGTCGCACCTTAGATTTGCGAGTAACAACATTCTAACAAGCGGAACCCGTCTTACACGCGGTGCGAACGTGACCGTTTGGATTGACGGCAAGCGCGGGTCCTCATCGACTAACGATATCGACGACGCGAGCCTCAAGGCAATAGTCGAGCAGGCGGAAAAGATCGCTCGCACCGCGCCCATTGACCGCGAGTATTTACCAACATTGGGCAGGCAAACTTATAGGCCCGTGAGTGGTTATGTCGAGTCGACGGCAAATTTATCTTTGACCGATCGTGCACAGACAATAGGCGAGATCATTGCGGAGGGCGAGAAGAATAAATTGATTCTCGCGGGATTTCATTCCGCCCGTGCTCAGGCCGGCGGCTCCGCAACAAAGAACGGTAATTTCGAATACGAGCGTTCGACAAACGTGAGCCTGTCGGTTACGTCCCGCACGCCGGACGGTACAAGCTCCGGCTATTTTTTGCGAAGTCATTTTGACATCGCAAGACTTGACGCGAAACGGATCGCACGCGAATCGATGCGTAAAGCGCTCGATGGCGTAAAAGCGCGCACGATCGATCCTGGTATTTACACTGTCGTTTTGGAGCCGCAGGCGGTTGCCGACCTACTCGGCGGGCTGGCTTTTGGCTTCAACGCACGCGGCGCCGACGAGGGCCGAAGTCCGTACTCGGCACCCGGCGGCAAAACGCGTTTGGGCGAAAAGATCTTCGATGAGCGAATTAACATTTACAGTGACCCCTAGAACCCTGACCTTCCCGCGTCACAGTCGGCCCAGGGCGGCATTCCCGCCGAGAAAGTTCAGCTCGTAAAAAACGGCGTTCTCGAAAACCTGGTCTACAATCGCTTTTGGGCGAAGCAGAAAGACAAAGCGCCGACACCCGGGCCGGTCAACACTATTCTCGAATCTAGCGGCCCGACCTCAACGCTCGAAGAGATGATCAAATCGACGGCGCGCGGCATCCTCGTCAGCCGATTCTGGTATATCAGACAGACCGATCCGCGATCTGCAAGCTCAACCGGGCTGACGCGCGATGGCGTTTGGTGGATCGAGAATGGAAAGATCGCTTATCCATTGAAGAATTTCCGCTTTAATCAGTCGATCACGCAGATGCTCGCACCGGGCAACGTCGAAATGATTGGCACGCCCGAACGCGTCGGCGGGTCAGAAGGCGGCGGAGCAAACGCGTCCCTGCTGCCGGCGATGAAACTAAAGCGTTTCAATTTCACTTCGCAGTCCGAAGCGGTGTAGCCTCTTCTTCTCGAAAAACACTTTTCTTTTTTTTTTTGCACAGCCCTTAATATCAAGAACGGCATTTATTTGAATGCCCTTCTTTCCTTTTCGGTGCTTGTGCCTTCCCAGCCTCTTGGATTATGAATTTTTTCCCTGCCTCTTTTGAGTCCCAAACGGGCTTGCCTGAGGTTATCGCATACATTTCTGTATTCATTTTCGGTGCGATTGTCGGAAGCTTTCTGAACGTCGTCATTCACCGTGTGCCGCGCGAGCACTCGGTCGTTTTCCCCAATTCCGCCTGTCCCGATTGCGGTACATTGATAAGGCCGTACGACAACATTCCGATCGCCGGGTGGCTCGCGCTTCGCGGTCGGTGCCGTGCCTGTAAGAATCCGATCTCGCCGCGTTATCCGGCTGTCGAACTTCTTACGGCTTTATTGTTTACGCTTGTTTATTTCATTATCGGCTTTAACCCATTTTTGCCAGTTTGTTTGGGGCTAACGGCGGCGTTGATCGCCCTCGTTTTCATCGATGCCGAGCACATG
>JBHENZ010000190.1:0-4217 GCA_046261815.1 Pyrinomonadaceae bacterium
TTCAAAAGAGCGTTCGCCGCCGCGTCGTTCATTTTCTCGGCGTCGTCAATCAGAAAAATTCTCGCATCTGCCTCGTACGGCCGGAAGTTCGCTTCTTTTTCCAATTCGCGAATCGCATCGACGAGAATGTTCCGGTTGTACGGCACGACGCTGCCGACGTCCGGATGCTGGCTGAAAAAGATTTGCTTGAAATCGTCTTTCTTGTCTGGCTTCGGTATCTCGAAACGTCCTGCCCGGCGACAGGCCCCGCAATCGCCACACGCCGCACCGTCCTTTTTTGATTGGCAAACAAACCAGCGGGCAAGCTCCAGCGCAAACTGTCGTTTCCCGATGCCGTCAGGCCCGGCAAAGAGCAGCGAGTGCGGCACGCGGTTCGTTTTTACCAAATGTTGAAGCGCGTCTTTTATTCGCTCGTTCCCGATTAGATGATCGAACATTAATACTAGTTATGCGAGAGGTCGTTTGTTTGCAGAAACTCGGAAACGTGGTGAAGAACTTCGGCGTGAATGTTTTCGACGGCGGCTTCGGCGTCGATTACTCGAAACCTTTCCCGCTCGCTGGCGGCAATCCGAAAATACGCTCGCCGCACTTCTTCGTAAAACTCGACGGTCTCGGCGTCCATTCTGTTTTTTCTTTCGCCACCCGTGTCGCGTTTGCCCATGCGGCGAAGCGCCGTTTCGACCGTGACATCGAAGAATAATGTCAAACCGGGCCCCAAACCGCCGGTCGCCAGATCGATGATGCGACTAACGGTTGCCGTAGCGAATCCACGGCCGGCTCCCTGATATGCGGCTGTTGCGTCCGCATAACGGTCCGAAATGACGATGCGTCCTTCGACCAACGCGGGCCTGATCAGCAGCTCGACGTGCTGTGCCCGGTCGGCGGCGAATAGGAGTAGCTCGGCGATCGGCGCAACGGTTTCCTCGGTTTCGAGAAAAGCTTCGCGTAGGCGGCGGCCAAGCGGAGTGCCGCCGGGTTCCTGCGTTGTTAAAACGTCTATGCCGCGCGAACGCAGATCGCCCGCGAGCATTCGCAGCTGCGTCGATTTCCCGCTGCCGTCGATGCCCTCGAAGGTGATGAATCTTCCTGGCAAGTGTTTAGCTATGCTGCTTCGTTTCTTCGCTCTTGAGAAATCGTGGAAATCGCGTGTTTAAAAACCAGGTAATCCTGTCCGCCCACATCAAGCAATACCGAGAATTTATCGAAGCTTTTTATCCTTCCGGAAAGCGATGAACCGCCGAGCAGATGCACCACTACGCCTACCTTTTCCCGCCTTGCCGAGTTTAAAAAGGCATCCTGAATGTTTTGGGCAGCCGGTTTATCCATAACATTTCTCGTTTATTTACTTGGATTTAGAATAACGCGAAAGATTATAGCAGATTTAGTCCGTCAAACAAGAGTTTTATTATTTTGCTGTTTTTCAATGTTTTTCAGTGTCAAATTGGTTAAGTATATGGTCAATGATGCCGGAATCGCTGCCGAATCCTTGCAGCCAGACGGCGTCTGGCTCGCGGCGAAACCAGGTCAATTGCCGTTTTGCGTAATTCCGAACGTCCTGTTTTGAGCGCTCGATCGCGCTTTTGAGGGAACGCTCGCCGCGAATGTATTCGCAAACGCGTCGGTAGCCGTGAGCGCCGAGGGCATTGGTTGTTTCGGAGACGCCGGACGCTATTAATTGCTTAACCTCGCCGATAAGCCCGGCCGCAAAGTGAGATTCGGTGCGCCGGTCTATTTTCTCGTAAAGCTCGTTTCGCGGGGGGTCGAGTACGTAGAGCTTGATACGATCGGCGAATTCGGGCGGCGAGAGACGTTTCGGCTTTTCGCCGGAAAATCGTCGGCCAGTTTGGAAATAAAACTCGAGTGCCCGCATAACGCGTACGTAATCGTTCGGGTAAAGCTGTCCGGCCGATGCGGGATCGATCCGCTTTAGCATCCGGTGGATCCATTCGTTCCCTTTTCGCGTTTTTAATTCATGCAGCCTTTCGCGGAGCTCACTGGATGTCTTTGGGCCCTCGAACAGTGGCTGGCGGAGCGTGCGGAGGGAGAATCCGGTCCCGCCGACAAGCACGGGAACGTTTTCGCGAGACTCGATTTCCGCAATTTTCTTGGCGGCGTCCGCGGCCCAGTCGACAGCCGTGTAATTGACTCGCGGATCGACGTAATCGATCAGATGATGCGGAACGTCGCGCATCTCCTCGACGGTCGGTTTTGCCGTCGCGATCTCGATGCCCTTATAAATCTGCACCGAGTCGAAATTTACGACTTCGCCGCCGACGCTCAGAGCGAGATCGACGGCCAATGCAGTTTTCCCCGAGGCCGTCGGTCCCGCGATGGCGTAGATTGGGCGATTGTCAGACTTAAGAGAGTTGCTGATCACCGATCCTCAAACATATTAGCCAAGCTGTTTTTGTCCCATTGTCCGCTGTCCCCGCGTCCTACACACGCGCCGACTGGGCCCGACGAGGCGTGTTTCATTATGCCAGAACCTGTTGAACCTGCAGCAGGGAGATAGCAAGCGAGTTGTGTGAATACACTGACGGCGGCCGCCATCGCTACGCCAGCCATTTTCGGTCGGCCGGGGCAATTAGCATCGAGCGATAAAAGCAACGTCTTCCGCCCATGCAGCACCTCACAGTTCGGCACAACCAATCAAATTAATTCAATCGGTTTCGATGAATTCCCGGGCGGAATTGTGTGGCGGTTGTGTGTCTGCTTTTGAGAAAGCCGGGCGGCAAAATTTCGAAACCTTCGTGCAAGCGGCGAATCGAATTGTCGTTCTAGAGGTGACAAGGGGATGAAAAATTGAATCGGCGGAGGATGATCGTTTTTATGAGATATTTCGGGCTTGTATTGGCGGCAGTGGTTTGTATTTGCGGGTGGACGATGGCGTTTGACGAGCCGAGCGGCGGAGGCTCGGCAGAAACGGTAGATCAGGCGTCGGGCCAGAAAAAGGGGTTGCGACCCTTCAATTCCGAAGCCGAGCTGAAAGCGTTTTTTGATCAGATCAAAAAGAAACGTAAAGACGCGGCTCGGAAGTCCGAGAACTCGTCACTGCTCAAGATGAGCCATTCAGCCGCCGCCGAGACGGTTTCTGTTTCCGCAGACGGCGCGGGCTCCGATTCGGTAACGAATGTGCAGGAGGCCGGCGTCGATGAGGGCGGTATCGTCAAGATGCACGGCGATTTTCTTGTTGTGCTCAGACGCGGACGTTTGTTTACCGTCAGAATCGGCGGCAGCGCTCTCGATCCAATTTCCAGAGTGGATGCTTTTGGTCCCGGAATCAGTCCGAGCGGCGCCTGGTACGACGAGATGTTGATCGCGGGCGACACGATTGTGGTGATCGGCTACAGTTACGAACGCGGCGGAACGGAAATTGGCCTGTTCAAGATCGATCCCGCGGGCAAGCTCAGCTATCGCTCCACGTATCACCTGCGGTCGAACGATTATTATTCGTCGCGAAATTATGCAAGCCGCCTGATCGGAAACAAATTGATTTTCTACACGCCGATGTATTTGAACGCGTATGCGGACGATCCGATGCACACGTTCCCGGCGATCCGCAAATGGCACGTCGGCGCGAAGGATACCGAGTTCGAGCGGATCGTGCCCGCAACGAGGGTCTATAAAGGACTGCGTGACGAATCGACGGCAAGCGAAACGCTCGCTCTCCATACAGTAACGACGTGCGAGCTCGGCGGCGGCGATATGTCGTGCGAAGCGACGGCTGTGATCGGCCCGCCGGGAAATGTGTTTTATGTATCGGGAAAATCTGTCTACGTTTGGGCCAGCGATTGGTACGGTCGGCAGGAGAAGGCGATGCTTTACCGCATCCCGCTTGAGACGGGCTTGCCCGGAGCGCTGCAGGTTTCCGGAAGCCCGATCGACCAATTTTCGTTTCTCGAACAGGAAGCGAATGGACGCTTGAACGTGCTGGTTAGGGCCGAGGGTCGCGGTAACTGGATGTGGCGGGCCGAGGTTAGCGAGGGCGATGTTGCGCTTATGCAAGTTCCGACCGACAGCTTCGGCGATGTGTATTCGATCGCGCCTAATTCATCGTATAGAACTTTGCAAAAGCCGGAAGGTTACACATTTCAAAATCGATTTGTCGGTGATTTTATACTTTACGGCACCGGTAGCGGATGGGGACGTGCACGCACGGGCGGCGGGAAACTTTTCGCGGCTCGGGTTGATGGCGGCACAGCCGAGCAGATAGATAT
>JBHENZ010000191.1:0-3880 GCA_046261815.1 Pyrinomonadaceae bacterium
TCGATTTTATTGATCACCATAAAACGCGGCAGCAAAAATTCGTTCGCGTACTGCCACGTTTTTTCGGTCTGCACCTCGATTCCGTGAACGGCGTCAACAACGACCAATGCGCAATCCGCCACGCGTAGTCCCGGGCGCGCATGCGAGACAAACGCTGCGTAGCCTGGCGTGTCGATCAAGTTAATTTTCGTCTCTTTGTATTCGAGGTAAGCGAAATTGTTGTTGAGAGAAACTTTTCGTTCGATCGAGTCTTCGTCGTAGTCCGTAATGGCCGTACCTTCATCGACCTTACCCCAGCGATGTGTTGTTCCGGCGACGTGGAGCAGGGAACTGACCAGCTGGGTTTTACCCGCGTCGCCGTGTCCGATGACCGCCAGATTCCTGATGTTCTCAGAGGCAAACGCTTTCATCTTCGGCAAAATCTCCTTTTCAAAAAAGTCTCAAGTCCCGCGTTCGAGGCCCCAGGTCGTTAATGACGAGACTTTGGACTCTGGGACTCAGGACCAGGGACTTTTACGGTTGTTGGTAAGAAAATAATGTATCCAACATTCAACCCGATGGCAAGACAGGAATTTAGCGGACGTGCAATCCAACCTCTGGTTACGCAAAAAGCAAGGCGAAATGTAGATGTACAATCGAATTTCTTGAGCGTGCGGAGCACGTGAAATATTGATAGATATATATGTAGCCGAATGCGGAATGTGTAGTAGAATTGCGAAAGAAAGTCCGAAGCGTGTGAAACGCGCGTCAAAATCGCAATATTACAGAATTGCTCAGTCACGGTTGCAACATGATGTAGAATGCCCGTATGCGTCGCACGGACTTCGGTCGGCCCTAATCATCATTCACAATCGTTGAAGAGAATGAATAGAAATATGAAAAAACGGGTGGGAAAAATCGAGACCTTTGCGGCTTCGGCCTTGCTTGCCGCGATTGCGGCCTCAAGCAATCCGCTGCACGCACAGGAATTAATTCCAATCTCCGACGTGACAGGCGGTTCGAGCGTCTTCGTCTTTCGCAACACGGCCAAGCAGGCACCAAAGCGGTTCGTGGCAAAGGCCCCGCGCGTCCGCACTAAAGAACAACGCCTCGAAACTGCCCGTAAGGTGAACCGCCAATACGCCGTTCTCGCAAAGGCTGCACCTCGCCGCACCCGTTCAACCGTCGTCGTGCCGGACGATCCTCGCCTGCCGAAAATTCCGACGATGCTTAAGGAAGATGCTTCCAAACTTTTTGCCGGCGTCGGGGAATACTATATGGACCGCGAGGAGTTCGACCGTGCTGTCGAATTTTTCCGCGAATCTTTTCAGCTTGACGCGGCCAATAGCAACGCCCGCAACGGACTTAGCGAAGCTCTCGCTCTGAAAGGCAATCAGCTGCTTGTCAAAGACGACGCAAAAACCGCACGCACATTTTTCGAAGAGGTCCTTAAATATAATCAGCGAAACGCGCCCGCCTACTTCGGTCTCGCCGAAGTCTTTTCCGCCGCCGACGATGACGACAAGGCCGTCGAAAATTACGAACAGGCCCTCGCCAACGATCGCGAGCTTAGCGAAATCTATGCACCGCTCGGCATCCTTTATTATCATCAGGGCAAGATAGCCAAGGCCGAAGAGCTTTTGACCAAAGCCCTGGCCACAACCTCCGGCAAAAACGATTCGCACGTGCAGTATTTTCTTGGCCTGATTCGCTACTCGCAAAAGCGCAATGAGGAAGCGTTGACCGCTTTCGAGCGCGCAAAAACGCTTGATCCCGCGTACGCCGAAGCGTTTCATCAAACGGGCGAAACGCTTAACATCCGCCTTAACCGCAGCATCGACGCCGTTCCCGAATACAAAAAGGCAATCGAGCTCAAGCCAAAGTATTTCGAAGCCTATTCGGGTCTGGGTGCGGCGTATTTCGAGCAGAATAAATACGCGGACGCCATCCTTGCCTACAAAGAAGCCGTCCGCCTCAACAACCGCAGCATCGAGGCTTACGAAAATCTGGCCGACGCTCAGCGAATGAACGGCGATTATAATGACGCCGAGGCCAACTACGGTCTCGCCCTGACTTTCATCGACCAGCAGCCGAACTACGGCCGGGAATCGATCGCCGACCTCAACAGCAAGATCGCCTTCGTCATCGCCAAGCAGTGCGAGATAAATATGCGGAAGGCCGTTCCATGTCGTTGGGAGGCTTCCGTGCGCGCTCTCGATAAGGCACAGACGATAACCGGCAATAACGTTGATGTCGCCAATCTCGGCTGGGCGTATTACAACGCCGGGAAAAATCACATCGCCGACAAGCGGCCCGATCTCGCCCGCCCGAAGCTGGAAAAGGCCAAGGAATATTTGCAAAAGGCATCATACTCAAGCCCGAAATATATCGAGGGTCCGCTGCTCAATCTCGGCATGACCCTAACGGACCTCGGTGATTATCCCGGTGCGATCGATGCGTTCACACGCGTGATCGCAAAACAGCCGACGTGGGTTTTCGCCTTCAACGAGCTCGGCATCGCTTATCGAAAACAAAATCGTTTCATCGAGGCCGCCGAACAATTTCGCAAAGCCGTAGCAATGGACGCCAAATTCGTCTCTGCGTGGTTCAATTTGGCCGAGACCCAATTCCGTGCCGGCAATTTGCCCGAAGCTCAGAAAGCTTATCAACAGGTCAAACGCCTGAGACCCGCGATGGCCCCTACTCTCGAACTACTCAGCGGCGGCCGATTGCGAGACTGAAAGCTCGAAGTCCTGCTCAATAATTAGTAATTACTAATTTAGTAATTACTACTTATTATTCCGAAATATTTTCCTCTTTATCATCTTCTCCGTGGTTATCCAGCCTGTGGCCGAGAATCAACCGAAACGCTAAACTACCTTTCGTTGGCTCAAAAATTTACAAACAAAGTCCGCGAAAACGTCCCGCTCGCCGCATTTACCACCTTCAAGATCGGCGGTCCGGCCCGATTTTTCGTCTGTGCCGAAACCGAGCAGGACGTGATCGACGCGTTCGATTTTGCGGCACGAAACAATCTGCAAGTCTTTATACTCGGCGGCGGCAGCAACGTCCTCATCGCCGACCAGGGCTTCGACGGTTTGGTAGTCCAAATCGCTCTGATGGGAAGTTCGGAGTCTCGGGTTTCATGTTCCGAGCCAGGCGAAACAAACGCGAAGCTCGAAGCTCGCAACTCGGAACTTACTGCCGGTGCGGGTGAGGATTGGGATCAACTCCTCAAACGGTGTGTCGATAGCAATCTGGCCGGCCTGGAATGTCTGAGCGGCATTCCCGGAACGGTCGGCGGCACGCCCGTGCAAAATGTCGGTGCATATGGCCAGGAGGTTTCCGAAACGATAACCTCGGTCCGCTGCTACGACCGTCGTCGCAAAACGATTGTCGAACTCTCAAATGCCGACTGCCAATTTGCCTATCGCAAAAGCATTTTCAACACCGCCGAAAAAGATCGATACGTCGTCCTGGCCGTCACGTTTCGCCTTACCAAAAACGGCCCACCAAAAATCGCCTACAAAGAGCTCCGCGATTTTTTATCAACGACCGGATCACCTGATTGCGGAAGCCCGCACGTAAGAAAGGGCCAAATCGAGCCGCAGCGATCAATCTCCCTAAAAGATGTCAGAGTAGCAGTTCTCGCAATCCGAGCCCGCAAATCGATGGTTATCGATCCCGCCGATCCCAACTCGCGAAGTGCCGGTTCATTTTTCAAAAATCCGCTCGTCTCGATATCGCTTCTCGACATGATCGTCCAAGCCACCGGCACAAATAACGTCCCGAATTTTCCCATCGATGAGATCACAACAAAAATCCCGGCAGCCTGGCTGATAGAGCAAGCCGGCTTTCGCAAAGACTACGTCCTCGGCAACGCCGCAATTTCGTCAAACCA
>JBHENZ010000192.1:0-10690 GCA_046261815.1 Pyrinomonadaceae bacterium
AACGGCGAGATCGTCGTCGCGAAATTTTTCGCCAGAAAGGGACCCAACGGCTGATATTCCCACGCCTGTATGTCGCGTGCCGACCAATCGTTTACGAGACACAGGCCAAAGATATGTTTTTCGGCATCTGCGATCGGGATCGACCCTCCCAGCTCGTTTCCCTGCCCGACAAAAAACCCTAACTCCATCTCGTAATCGAGACTCTTAGCGGGAATAAACACCGGCGGCTTCTCAGCATCACTACGGTTCTGGCCCTTCGGACGCCTGATATCCGTCCCCGAAATAACAATGCTCGAAGCCCGCCCGTGATACCCGATCGGCACAAACTTATAATTCGGCAGCAGCGGATTGTCCGGCCTGAACATCGAGCCGACGTTGGTTGCGTGGTAGATCGAGCAGTAGAAATCGGTGTAGTCGCCGATTTCGAATGGACTGAGAAAGTTGATGCTTGCAAACGGAATCAAACATTGTGAGACCCACTTCTTATCTTCATCGCTTGCGTCGCTATGCAACAACTCTATCAGTCTGGCGCGAATACGTTCGAAGGCCGGTATATCATAGCGATTCTCAATAGCCGGTCGAAGATTGTAAATATCATAATCGTCAAGTGAATCCATTTCGAGGCCTTGGAATAAACTCAGCTCAGTCCCTTTTCCAATGTTAAAAATCGAGTCGCCTATTGGTACGCCGATCATCGTCGAAGCGTGCGATCCCTCATCTTCGAAAACACAAAATGGCAAATTCTGTATCGGAAAGTCCGTATTCGGATCGTTGGCGGATTCGACCCAGCTTTTCAGGTTCGGGTCGTGGGTTTCGTTAATTTCGTAGGTCATAACCTGATGTCCCTGAAAGGGACGAATTCAATAGCGTCGGGATCACATTGCTAGGGTTTTGTGACACTGATGAGCGGTGGTCGCCTTCAGCGACGGATCAGGTATCGAATCCGTTCGTCGGGTGTCACCCGACGCTATTAAATTGATCGCCTTCAGCGACAAAGAAAATTTTCGCGAATTTCGCGGGCAAAAATCTTACAACAGCCCAAGCTCCTTCAGATCATCCACCGGCTCAACGAACGAGCACGAGCCGAACGAGTTAAAGCCTCGCCGCCGAAGCCAGCCGAGGTGGGCGTTGCCGATATAATTGTCGGAGCGGTATCGGACGCCGCCCTCCTCGAAGGTAAATGCCTCTTCGAATTCCTCTTCCATCAATTGTTCGAGCACCTGCACCCGAAAGCTCTCGCGCGCAAAGCCCGTCATCAGAAGCAGGTTCAAAAACCCGTGCATCGTACCTTGCGGCCCGTTCTCAGCGTAGGTAAGCGGCTTAAAACACCGCAAAGGATGATGCAGCCCGGCCGTCGCTTTATACGGCACATTCGCCGCCAGGCAGGTACGCACAAATCGGATTATTTCACGCGAAGTCGGAAAAGCGTCGTTCGAGATGCCGCCGGTGCGAATCTTCGCCCGCTGTTTCTTGATCGAAAGCGTCGCAACCAAATCGGCAAAATTGCGATCGGTAGATATTTCGAAGAATGCCGTCAAATCCTGCGGCAGCGAATTCACCGTGTTCTCGATTTTCGAAATTGTGTTCGCCTTTACCTCGACCGTGTCGCAAACGAAACGCGGAGCGTGCGCCGCGTTAAAAAGGTTGATACGGCGAATTGTGTCGACAATGTCTTCCGAAGCCAAAGCGCTCAGCCGCCAGCCGTCGCTCGAGGTGCCCGCCACGCCTTCGGCCGTTTCGAGAAATTCGCCGAGACGCGCAACCGGCAGCACAAATCGCCCGAGCATCCAGCCAAATTCGCTAATTTGGTATTTCGCAAAATTCGCTACCGCCTCGGGCATCGAAATCTGCGACGGCGGAAAAACCCCGGCGTAATCAATAATGCCCGTAAGCAAAATGCGGACTGACTCTTTCGGCGGGCTCTGAGCTGGCTGCGGATTCATCTTTTATCAGCGGGCGAACCGGTTCGTTGGGTTGTCAGAATCATAATGGTTTGCCGCCGGATTTACAAACTTCTTACGGCGGAGCGCATAGCTTGCATTCGACCCGCGTTTTCGGTTAACTTTCACGAGCAATCTCAGGCATCAACAAATAAAATGCGTGTTTTAGGGATCGACCCCGGCAGCGAAACGCTCGGCTGGGGCGTCGTCGAAGGCAGGGGCCTCAAATATACGCTGGTCGAGCTCGGCACCGTTAAGTCGACCGCACGTAAAGCGTTTTCCAAACGCTTAAGAAACGCATACGACGGCGTCGCCGAGGTGATAGACCAGTTTCACCCCGACGTGCTCGCTATCGAAGAATCGTTTTACGCCGTCAACGCTCAGGTTGCGATAAAACTCGGCCAGGTACGCGGCGTTATTCTTCTTTTAGCCGAACAGCAAGAACTTCAAATCGCAGAATACGCGCCACGCCTTATAAAACAAACGGTTGTCGGGTACGGCGCGGCCGAGAAGCATCAGGTGCAGGAAATGGTACGCGTTCTTCTGCGGATGAAAACCGTACCAACACCGCATGATGCCGCGGATGCTTTGGCCATAGCGATTTGCCATTTCCATCACGCCGGCATTGCTGATCGAATATCGAAAGCAAAATCGCGGTGAAACAGTCAGAACCACTTACGTGAGCAGGTCGTTTTGAACACGGATAAACCTCAAACCTTATATGAAACTAACGTGCTCTATTCTCGTTCTCGTTTTCTCAGTAAGTATCGCAGAGGTTGCTGCGCAAAAACGCCGGACCACCAGCCTCGGCAATCGATCCGCAGCAACCGTAAAACCTCGCGAAATCGGCAGCATGGCCGTCGTAATGGATGAAACTCTAGCAGTCCTCAGGATCCGACCAAGTTTGTTCGCCGATTCGGTGCAGCGGATGCATCGCGGGCGGCGTGTGCGAATTCTCGGCTCGGCCGAGGCTGACGGCGTGAAGTTTTACAAGGTCGCTGCCCCGCCAAATAACTCGGGCTGGGTGCAATCGGATGCGGTTTTCGGCGCGTTTCGCGAATCGGATGAGCAGCGGCTTGCTATACTCGTTCAGGCCGCTGACGGTTTTAATCAGATCGAGCTTGCAGCCGCGTTTTTCGAAATGTACCCAGTCTCGAAATTTCGCCCGGCAATGCTGCTGCTGTACGGCGATTTGATCGAGGAAACCGCGCTAAAAATCAGCCGCGACGCCAATTCTCGTCTTAGCCGCCGCGAGATGGCAGCCTCAGGGGCGCCCGTTCACAGCTACTATCTAAATTTCGTGAGCCTCGATCGCTATCGCAAACTAGGCGTTCGCTTTCTTTTTAACCCCGCAACTCGTACGTTTCATTACGACGGGAATGCGTGGAACGAAATTGTCACAAAATTCGCCGCCGCTCCCGAATCCGCCGAAGCCCGAAAACGTTTGGATTCGTTGAAAGAAAAACTCGCAAAGAAAGCGAACTGATGGCAGAGGAGAGGATTTTACTCGGAGTAACTGACAGCTGATGGCTGAAAACCGATAGCTGAAAATTATCAGCTTTCAGTGCAGTTATTCCGGAAAGATCCTGTGAGCGGTCAGTAACTAAGAGCCGCGGCGATCTCGGCCGCAACCCTCGCATTATTTTCAAGTAAGGCTATGTTGGCAGAGAGCGTGCGACCGCCGCTCAATTCAGCCATTCTCGCTAGCAAAAACGGCGTAGTATCTTTTCCCTTAATTTGACCCGAATCAGCAAGGCGAATTGCGTCGTTAAGGATTTCCTGATGATCGGCGAGGGCGATCTCGGCCCTTTCCGGCACCGCCGCGCAGACGAGGATCGCGCCGTTTAATCCTAATTCATTTCGTGCAGCGGCGATTTCGGCGGCCTGCGACGCCGTTTCGACGCGCTCGTCCACAGCAAAACCGCTTGACTTGGTGTAGAACGCAGGCATTTCGTCGCACCGCCACCCCAACACGGTCACGCCATTCGTTTCAAGCCATTCCCGTGTACGACCGAGGTCAAGAACGCTTTTTGCACCGGAGCACACAACGATGATCGGCGTATTTGCCATCTCCGGCAGATCCGCCGAGACGTCCATCTCGTCACCACGATGAACACCGCCGATTCCACCGGTTGCGAAAACCTTTATGCCTGCGCCACGTGCGACAAAGGCCGTGGTCGCGACCGTCGTCGCGCCGTTCAATTTTTTGGCGACCGCCACCGCAAAGTCGCGCCGCGATACTTTTCGTACGCCTTGGCCAGCAGCAAGCAACTCGAGTTGCGCATGGGTCAATCCGACAAAGATTTCTCCGGCAAAAATTGCGATGGTGGCTGCCGTTGCTCCCGCGTCACGGACGATCAGTTCGAGACTATGGGCAGTCTCGATATTTTGAGGATAGGGTAGACCGTGGGCGATCACGGTTGATTCGAGTGCGACGACTGGGCGGTCGAAATGGATCGCCCCGGAAACCTCGTCGCTGAAGTTGATTTTCATAAAGTACGAAAAGCGGGTTGAAAAACCCGCTTTCCAAAACTAAATACAATAACCTACATCAATCGTCATTACTTGACGAACTTCCCGATTCTATCCAGCCGTGGATGCGTCAGGCATCCGAGCATGCTGCCGACCGACGCTCCACGGTCGCACGACCAATAGACGAACATCGCCCGGCCGATAATTAATTCTCGCGGCACAAATCCCCAATAACGGCTGTCCTCGCTGTTGTCGCGGCTGTCGCCCATAACGAAAAATTGATTATCCGGCACGACCATCACCTTGCCCGCGACGCCGAATTCGTAACCGCTTCTTCCCGGCACTCGACCTGATTCGGCAAATCGCATCGTATCTTCCGAATAATAGACGTCGTAGTTCTGCTCGGATGTACGCGGCTCGATCTCACGCGTAACGAGTGCCGATTGATCGTCGTCGGCATCGCCGATCACGCGATGTTCATGCAAAAGCTGGCCGTTTATATATACTTGATTGTTGCGGAATTCGATTGTCTCGCCCGGCAGACCGATCACGCGTTTAACGTAATTGATCTGATACGGGATGATGCCACGCGATCGGTCGTTCTGCGGCCTCACTCTGTTGCCGGGATATTTGAAAACGATGATGTCGCCGCGCTTTATCTCACGCTGCGGCAAAAACGGCAGCTCATTCCCGGCCGGCGTGAAGATAAACTTATTGACCAGAAGATAATCGCCGATAAGAATCGTATTCTGCATCGAGCCTGTCGGGACGGTCACGGCCTGAACGATAAACGTCATCCCGAAAATCGCCATGATCAATGTCACCACAAACGATTCGAAATATTCCCGATAAACGCTTTTGGGTGGCCCGATCGGCTTGACCTCGGCCCGTGCCGGCTCAGCAGCCGGATCTAAAACTTCTCTTTCTTCCTGACTCATAAATCGAATGTATTTGAAAGCTAATTACTAATAGTAATTAAATGACAGAAAATTAACAGTCCGTTCGAATTACCTAACCCGCTGTTTTTCGTTTTCTCAATTTCTGGCCGTCGAGGCTTTTCAATGCGACGCTTGCGGCCATCATTTCGGCCGATTTTAGGGAGTTGCCCGAGCCCTCGGATTTTCCGCCGTCCCACTTTGCCTCGACAAAGAAGTGTCTAGCATGCGGCGGCCCTTCTGACCGCAGCAGCGAATAGGTTGGTGCCGGCATTTTATTCGCCTGCAAAATTTCCTGCAGCGTCGATTTGTAATCTGCCGAACCGGCGGCCGTCGTTTCTTTTAGCTCGTCGGCAAACAATTTGTATATCAAATCGCGAGCGGCAGCATATCCGCCGTCGAAAAATACGGCAGCAATTACCGCTTCGACGGCGTCAGCCAGGATTGCGGGTTTTTCACCGCCGGCGGTGTTTTCTTCGCTGCGGCCGAGACGTAGATATGCGCCTAGTTTAAGCTTTCTACCGACAGCGGCAAGTGTCGGCGTGCTCACGAGTCGGTGCTTCATTCGGCTCAGGTCGCCCTCGCTGACAGTCGGAAACTTGAGAAAGACGCTTTCGGCCACGACCAGCCCGAGCACAGCGTCGCCGACAAACTCGAGCGATTCGTTAACGGCGTCGCGTACCTCGATTTCGTCCGCTCCGGGTAGGTTTTCGTGGGGCCATGAACTGTGCGTCAGAGCGCGGGTCAACAATGCGATCGAGGCAAACTTATAGCCAAGCTTTTTTTCAAGCGTCGCGAGTTTCATCCAGTAGTTAATCTTATGAATACCTGGTCAAAAAAGAAAGCCGGACGCTCCCGATAAATGAAGCGTCCGGCCGATTTCTAGATTCGTCTCGTGTGTTGTCAAACTATCGCGATTTCGGTTTTTTCACCGCCGAAGTCGTTGTCGCCGGCGCCGCGGCCGGCGTCGTCGCCCCTGTCGTCGTCGTCGTCTCGGCCTCAATGATCGGCGTTACCTGCGATGTCGGATCTGGCATCGGCTGGGCGATCTTGGATGCAACGTAGGCATCCATGCCGTCGGTCTTCGCGAACCGTGCCTTGTAAAGATCGGCAAGCGTCTTGTTGATCGCGTCGACGGTTGTCTTGTCGGTCGCCGGCGTGAACTTCTTCGCTCGGCCGAACGCATCGATCGCTCGCTCAAGATAGCCTTTGATCATCCCTTCCGCGGCCTTGATCTTCGTTTCCTTTTCTGCGGTTACTTCAGGCGTATCCGCCGTACTCCGCGTTTTTACCAACTCCGCGTACTCTTTTCCAAGACGTCCCACTTCATCGGCGTAGAAATTGCCAATCGAGCCGTACGCATAGCCGTCATCTTTACGCGAGCCAGAATTCTTAACCGCTTCATAATAGAAAGGAAGCGCCGCCTTTTTGTCTTTCTTGACCCAATAATTGACGTACCCTAACGCATAATTGAGCTCGCTGTTGATGTTTTCCTTCTTGACCTGATACTTCAAAGCTCCGCACTCATTAATGGTCTTGCCGTTGACGATCTTCTCGCACGGCTTGGTTTTCAATGTCGTTAACGCGAGATGTGCGTAACGAATAGTTTCGTCCGGCTGCGTGTTAGTCTGTTTTGAACCGGCGAGGGCGAGCGGAATCAAAACGTTGAGGTTATCCGGCTGCTTGGCTAGAATTTCCTTACCTGCCGCCAGCATCGTACTATAGTTATCCGTTTCAACCGCGTCATCGAACCGCTTAAACATATCACTCGCGGCTGCGGCATCCCGCTGCTTAGCGATACCCGCTTCCCATTTCGGCATTTGGGCCTTCAACCAAGTTACAAATTCCCTGCTGTATTCGCACGTGCCAAACTTTTCGAGCAATTGTTTGCCCGTTTCGATCGCCTTCGGCTTATCCTTTGCGTAAACCTCGCGAATTGTGTTCTGCAAGCCATCCTGCGCGGCGGTGTCGGCACAAGGGTCTGTTGCCTGTGCAAAGGTTCCCATCGCACAGACGGCTACCAGCATCGCGGCGCCTGTGAATCTAAAAATCGTTCTCATTGAAATCCTTCCTTTGGGCTGGTTCTCAAACAGCCTTTTTTCGTTCTATTTTCGTACCTTACAAAACCAGAGGCAAATACCGGACCGGTTTTGCGTTTTTCTGATGTTTAGACTTGTAAAAAAGTTGCAGCGCTAATCGGAAACGCTTTCGAAAGCTTGAGCCGCGTGAATTAACTTTTCCGATCCAAAAAAAATGCCGTTTACAGAATGCTCAATAATCACCGAAGTTTCGTGTTTGTGTCAAGCAAAACCGCATCGCCCGCCACCTTCTCTTTCGCACCACACGAGAGCGCGGTTTCATGAAACAAAAACCGGTCACGCTTCAGAGCAACGTGACCGGTTTTTCCTTGATTTGCAAACGCGATTAATTCTTCACGATTCGCGGCCGCGTCAGGCCCTTCTCGGCCTTTTCTTTGTCGTACGTAATGATGACAGGTGCGAGATTTACGGGTCGGCTCTGGGTCGTCTTCTGCACGAGCTTTTTCTGCTCGGGCTGTACGGCCTCGACACGCTCTGGTGCGGTTGCAACGACAATCGGTCGTTGCTCGTTCGTATCCCCGTCCATATCGGTTTCTTCCTCATCCGCCTCTTCGCCGCGAACCGCCATCTGCGACGCAATGTCTCGCCTGACCGAATTTCGGCGGGCTGTCATCATCTCGGGGTGCCGCCGTATTTGCCCCCGTAAAGTGCTGTAAACACGCCCGGCGATCCACGCCGCAATTTTTCCCCGTTCGCGTTCGCCTCGGGTGATAACCACGACCGAGTATTTCGGATTTTCGATCGGTGCGACCGAGGCGAAAAGACCGATCCAGGAGCCCTTAAAAATGCACGATCCGGTTTTCCCGGCAACGCCCATCGATGCATCGACGCCGCGGCGGGCCGTACCGTATTGGGCGGCCCCGATCATGCCCGGAATTACGCCCTCGTAGCTTCGTCGAGGCGTCTCGATCACATCCTTAACGTCCCGCCTGAATGATGCACGCTCGCTTCGTTCTCGTAAGACTTGCGGAACGATCCGCTTGCCGCCGTTCGAGAGGGCCGAGACCATCACAGCCAATTGCAGCGGCGTCACTTCAAAGTCGTCGCCGTGTGAATAAATGCGTGGATTACTGTTACCGTGCGGGAGCTTGCCTTTAGTTTCATCATCGGCATTGATGCCGGTTTTCTTGCCGAGGCCGAGGTCTTTGGCGTAATCGATTATGCGTTTATTGCCGATATTCACGCCGACGCGTTGGAAATACGGGTTGTTTGAACGCGCTAAGGCGACATCCAAATTCATCCGCGAATACGAGCGCGTGTTGCCGTCGACGTCGATGACGTTTTCGTTCAGCCCGGCAACGCCCGTCACGAGTTTGATCGTCGAACACGGTTTAAAACTCTTCTTGATCGCCCATTCCTGATTGACGATCGTCAGCACCTTTCCGGTCTGTGCTTCAATTACCACCACCGTACCCGCGCGATTACCCAAAGCGTTTACGGCCGTCCTGCGAACCGCGATGTCCTCGCCCTCGGGGTTATCGCGAAGAATATTCTCGTGGGTTTCGGTGCGTAGGCCGCGCTCGAAGGCAAGCTTGCGCTCGCGGGCCTCGCGTGCGAGTTGTTCGCGACGGCGAATTTCGGCCAGGATGGCGGCGCGGCGAGCTTGTTCGGCCTCGCGGCGTTGGGCGGCGTCACGTCGGGCCTCGGCGCGTCGCTCCGCACGGCTCTTCGAGTCCTTTTTATCGTTTTTGTCTTTCTTGTCCTGTTTGTCGTCGCGGTCGCGCGAGCGTTCTTTCGCGGTTACTCGCTCTTTCTTGTCCTCTCGTTTGTCTCTCTTGCTGCGTGCCGATTCGCGCCGGTCGCGCTCGTCTTTCTTCGATGCTTTTTTGGCTAACTGTTCTTTTCGGTTGTCTTTACGCGAATCTTTTCTGGCATCTTTTGCCGATCGGCTGCTCTTCTTAACATCTGCCTTCTTGGGGTCGGCTTTTGACGAGGATTTTTTTCTGGATTGGGCGACGAGGTTGATCGAGAGAAGAAGGGAAAGACATAGCAGCGATGAAAAGAGACGGGGGAGCCGCTCCATGGGACGGGTTAAATTCATGGTTTACCTCAGTTAGCTCGTTGAATTATTCGGTTGTAGACTTTTAGGAGAGACTCCTGACAGCTTTTAGAACGGTGAACTTTTGCGATTCCTCAGGAGCTTGCGTAAAAGCTAAATTCGAATATAGCACCGCCGGTCGCTATCTGGCAAGCGGAATTAAGCAATTGCATAAATAGCGTTTTTATGACCTTATTTAACACTTTTCGCGGCCGGCTCTTGGTGATTCTCTCGCTTTTGCTTATCGCGACGCTGGGTTTGCAGTTTTACCTCAATTATAACGCTCAGCAGGAGAATATTGCCCTTCGCGATGCCCAGTCTCAGGCCCTCTTGGCCGGCATTGCCCTCGGCTCGAACGGAATCACGTCCGGCGAGTATATGCAGGAATTGCTCGACCGCGGCCAAACGTTTTTCGACGAATCCGCCGCCGAGCGTGTCAAAGACGTCATAATTATCGACAACAAATGGCAAGTTTTCGATAGCCTAAATCCCGATTACCTACCGGTTACCGGTGAGGACGGCACGACGATTTATAGGAAACTTTCCGAGCTTACCGACCTTCCGCCGTTGATGGAAGGAGCAAAGCTCGGGACGGATCTTGCTAACTTTCCAAATAGGGATTCAATTGTACCGGGTGCGAAGGGCGATGAAGCTCTGGCAATACCGATTGAGACGAGCCGCGGCCGCTGGTATGTGATGGTTCTCCTCCATGACGACCATCAAGGTGCGACCTGGCGAGCCGCAAGTCCGCTGATTTACACGCTCGGGCTGCTGCTCATCTCGGCCGTTACGACGTTTGTATTGGTATGGCGGTTTGCACGCCCGATCGCAAATATCTCGAACGCTGCTCGGGAGGTTGCGGCTGGCAATCTCGGTGTCCGCGTGCCCGACACCGATCGCGAGGATGAAATGGGCCAACTCTCGCAGCGATTCAACGAGATGACGGCAAACCTCGAAAAAACTCGCGAGCTGGAAGACCAGCTTCGCCAGGCCGAAAAAAGCGCCGTAATCGGCCGGCTGGGCTCCGCCATCGCTCACGAGATACGTAATCCGCTCAATTATATTAACCTGACTCTCGACCATCTGCGGTCGAAATTCGCTCCAGTTGAACCGGACAAAAGCGAGACGTTTGCCAGACTCGTCTCGCAGATCAAGACCGAGGTCGGGCGAATCAACCGACAGATTTCCGATTTTCTTAGTTATTCG
>JBHENZ010000193.1:0-10331 GCA_046261815.1 Pyrinomonadaceae bacterium
CGCGTCCAATTCGCTCCCGAAGCGTTTCGCCCTCGATAAATTCCGTAGCAATATAATGTATGGAATCGACGTGCCTGATCTCGTAAATGGTAAGGATGTTCGGGTGGTTTAATGCTGAGGCCGCGCGGGCCTCCTGCTGAAAGCGCCGCACGCGTTCCCTATCTTGAGTGAAGTAAGCGGGAAGCAGCTTTAACGCGACCTTGCGGCCAAGGAGCGTGTCGCGAGCCATGTAAACCCGGCCCATACCGCCTGCACCGAGCATTTCGATCACCTGGTAATTCCCGAGCGATTTGCCGACCAGATCGTTATCATGATGATTTGCCAGAGTTTCGGCCATTATTTCGATTGCGCGGGATTCAAGTCGACCGCCCGCCTCGCGGTGACCACCGATTACGTTCACAGACCCATAATGCTCGGCCGAGGAATGAAAAGTCTTGCGGTTTTTTGAACTTTTTCATGACGTTTTTCTGAGTAGATGGTAACGGCAAAAAACAAATCAAAACAAGAGACCGACGCGCCGCAGAGCATCGGCAAACCTCGGATCCGCCCGCAGCGGATCGATATCAGGTGTTACTCTCAGAAACATCATCGGGTAAATACGATTTTCGATCGCTTTAACGAGCCACTCGAAGGCCAAATCCTTTTCGCCGAGCTGAGCGTGGATCAACGCCATTTCAAATGGCATCGCCAACTCGCTTCGCGCTTCTTCGATCTCCTGTTCCAGTCGTTTCTTCCAGTAAACCGCCGACGACGAAGTCGCAGCCGCTTCTTTTAGAGCCGGCGTTTCGGTCGCGTCCCAACCGGCCAGCTCTCTGCGTTTCTGCCGCGCGGCAATCGCCTCGCGATACATTCTTTTCTGGTCGTAACAGCGTTTTAGAGGGTCGTAAATCTCAGCGTAATCCGGGTACGCTTCGGCAATCTTTCGCCCGCGCGCGATGGCTTCGTCATAACGCCTCGCGTAGAAGAGAATCCACACTTCCTGCGCGTCGATGCTCGGCGACAGCGGGTCTATCTCTTTGGCGCGTCGAATTTCGACGAAAGCTTCATCGAAACGCCCCACCGCCGTCAGGTATTCCGAATACCAATGGCGCGCGGTGGCGTAGTCGGGATTAAGGGCGAGCGCGCGTCGGTATCCGTTCTGGGCACCCTGCCAATCGCGAAAGTAAAACATATTGACGTAAGCAAGCGCGGTATGCGCCTCGGCCAGTTGGTCGTTCAGTTCGAGGGCCTTCACCGCCGCGTCCTTTGCCTTAGGATACGCATCGGCAGGGAGCGCGCCGTCGTAATCGGCGAGCAGGCTGTAGGCGTCCGCCAAGCCAGCGTAGGCGAGAGCATAATTCGCGTCCTTCCCGATCGCCTCGTTGAAATAACCGATCGCGGTTTTTAGATCGCCGGTCGTCCGCCGGCTGGAAAAATACCGACCTTTCAGATAAGCGTCGTGGGCTTCGGGATCGTTTGTGAAACGTTTCGCAATTTCCTCGTTCTCGCTCGCGCCCAGTTTCAATTTCAAGGCCTGCGCCGTTTGCGCCATAAGGCGGTCTTGCAAATCGAATACTTGCGCGGCGTCACTTTCGAACTGATCCGCCCAGATCTGCTCCCCGTTGCCGACGCGCAGCAGGCGAACGTTGAAACGAACGCGCCCTTCGAAATTTTGTATCGTGCCTTCGAGAACTGCGTCTACGTTTAATTTTTTGCCGATCTCGAGCGCGTCCTGCGGACCGTCAACGAACTGCGTCACCGCGCTGATCGGGCGAACCGTGATCTGTCGCAAACCGCCAATCTTCATGATAAGCGTGTCGGTCAAACCCAAACCGAGGGCCCTGCTGTTTTCGTCTGTCGTTAGCGGAAGCAGCGGCAAAACCGCAATTGAGTTGATTTTCGCCGAAGTGGTTTCCCGACTCCAGAACCAAACGGCGGATGCCGCCAAGAAGATCAAAGCGGCGGCCAAAACTTCAGGGATCGGAAACTTCTTTTTCGCCGCGGGCAGCAGCGGCTGGGCTTCGGAATTTTCTTCGAGTTTCACGGTCAGCCGCTTGACCGTGCGTTTTTCGAGAATCGTTTCGCCAAGAGGCGGAAAAACCTGGTTGACCTCGGCCGTAAAGCGATAACCGTGCTTCGGCAAGGTTTCGATGTAGGCGGCGCCGTCGCCATTGAATATTTTTCTCAGCCGCGAGATCTGCTTTGCGAGATTGCCCTCCTCGACGAACGACTCCTGCCAGACCGCCGCTATCATCTCGTCTTTGCTCAGGGCTCGGCCGTTGTTCTCGACAAGCAAAAGAAGCGTTTCGAATTCCTTTGCAGGCAGGTGCAGCGGCACGCCGTCCGAGAACAGAGTCTTCTCGTTCGGGTCCAGAAGGAACTTGCCGAACTCGTAAACAAATCTTTTGTTTCCAAACGTTTCCATCTAGTCAGAAAAAAGTCAAGAAAAAGCCCAAAAAACCGCAAGACTCTTTACGCTGTATCGGCCAGGATGAGGCTTTCAGGACAAAATTGCGAATTCGGGCCGTGTGGATACGATGATATTAACGCAGGTGTTTTGCCTGAACAAGAGTTTTTTCGAACGGAAAAATGTTGAGGAAAACTTTCAGAGGAGAATAATTATGAAAACGATTAAGAAAACTGTAGGTGGCTGCGTGTTTGCGACGTTAGTTGGTGTTGCGGTTTGTCTCCAGGCCTCGGTAATTTTTGTTAATGCACAGAGGTTCTCTGCCTGGTCGGAGCCGGTAAATCTCGGTCCGAATGTTAATTCTTCGGTGACAGACGGATGCCCGTCGATCGCTGCGAATGGTCTCGACCTTTTCTTCGCCTCGAACCGCGAAGGCGGACTCGGGTCGACTGATATTTACGTTGCTCAACGGCAAACACCCTGCTCATCGCATTGGGACGCTCCCTTTTCACTCGGCCCGAACATTAATACCGCTTCCGCCGACGAGTGCCCGACGCCAAGCCTCAACGGCCGCTCTTTGTACTTCGTTAGCAGTCGTCCGGGCGGCTGCGGCGGGACCGACATCTACGTTTCCCGGCAATTGATTAGCGGAAACTTGAGGCGCTGGACCGAACCCGAAAATCTAGGTTGCGAGCTGAACGGACCGGGAAACGACCTCTCGCCTACGTTTTTCGAAGACCACGACGGGACGGTCTACATGTATTTTAGCAGCGGCCTACGCCCCGGTGGTCTGGGCTTCGGCGATATTTACTTCGCTCGGCAGTTGGCTGACGGCAGCTTTGGGCCGGTGAGTCCCGTTGTCGAGTTCAACACTACTTTCAACGATATACGCCCTAACATCCGCCGGGACGGTCTCGAAATATACTTCGATTCGAACCGGCCCGGCTCGATGGGCGGTATGCCCGACATATATGTGTCGACGCGCGAATGCACGTCCTGCCCCTGGACAACCCCCGTGAATCTGGGGCCGCCGGTAAATACTAGCGGGAACGAGGGCCGGGCCTCGCTCTCGTTCGACGGCACCAACCTTTACTTTATGTCGGATCGCCCAGGCGGTCTGGGGCTACTCGACATCTACGTCGCCAGCCGCTCACGCCTGCCAAGGCGGCCGCTGCTTGCGCCGCCTGGTTTATGAAATCAAATTCGAACTACCGCCACTGCGGAATTAAGGTCGGGGCGGGACAAGGAAATTCTTTGTGAAAAATCAAGAGGAGAAACTGTAATGAAAACGAAAATGCTATCAATCAGGATCGGAGTAGTGATAACTGTGGGCGCGGTTGCGGCCGCGATCTTTTTGCCGACGATGGCTCACGACAGCGGCGGCAGCGGCGTTCAGGCTTCATCACAATATGTTGCTGAAAATGCCATCCTGGCCGGCCTGCCTCCGGGCGCGCTTTTTCCCTTTATCGACTCGACCCCGAACCGGATCGTTTCCACGCATATTGCATTAACTGACTCGACTACCAATTGTTCGGCGGGGGCCGCACCGCCGTCCAACATCGTTGTACTCGCAGGCGAGGCGGGCGTGGCCCTCGTGCCCGTAATGTCGGCCGCGACAAATACCGGAATCGGCTCGAACAGTCAATGCGTCTTCCACGTCACGGTCGAACCCGCGCACGATGGCGTGCCGCGGAAAATAACCGACGTTGTAGTCGTAAACGGCGGAACTGCCCCTTTGACTGCACTTAACACGGTAACCGTGTCCGCAGAGGTCAGAGGATCGCCCACGCGCACGCAGCCTCCACTTCCGTCTCCGACCTTCAATGCTGCAGAAAACGACTAGGCCGAACAATGAAACAGACTGCGGAAATAACCTTCGAGACCGAGGAAACAATCGTCCTTCGGCAGGGTTCCGCGATAGTCGTCGAATTTTGTTCGGGCTGTGGCGAGCGCGTTTTGATGGCCTCGCCGCAGACCATTGCCGTGCTTTCAGGAGTATCCGAACGCGAAATTTTTCGGCTCGTTGAAGCAAACCAAATTCACTTCGCTGAAACGGGGTGCATTTTAATTTGCATGAAATCGGCAAACGAATCTTTAGAGGAGCGCCATGAGAAAGCCAAATCTATCCACACACGTTAAACAATCTCCGCAGTTCGAAGCGCCGCGGGAATTCGGCCCGCCGCAGGACTGGCCGGTTATCGTTCTGGATTAACCATCAGGAAGGAAACGACCAGGATATCCCGCAAGGTTTGCGCGAGGTAAAAAAGTAGAGGAGATGCAAATGAAAAGTAAAGGAGATGCAAAATGAAACGTATATTTAGTCGACTTACTCTTAATTCCAGATCGATGCTGCTTCATGCCCTGCTGCTTTTGACAGCGGCTTCGATCACTTCAATGGCCTATTCCCCGTCGTCGAATAAAACGCCGGTTATTACAAGCGTCACGGTTAGCTACGCGGGTAACGATCCAACTCAAATTACAATCAACGGATCGAACTTCGGCTCTGCGGCGCCGGTCGTCCGGTTCCGCGGTTTCCCTCTCGTGCTTGTCAGCAATACGGCCACCAAACTTGTGGCCGCGTTACCAAGCGGCGTCGCGCCTGGAACGTATTTGCTCTCAGTCACGCCCGCTCCGTCAAACAACGGTGATAACGATAATGATGATGGCGATGCCAGAAGCGCAATTTTCACCGTCGCAATAGGAGCGATCGGACCGCAGGGACCCACCGGCCCCCCGGGACAAACTGGCGCGATGGGTCCGGCCGGCCCTCCAGGACAAACTGGCGCGACTGGTGCGACCGGGCCGCAAGGACAGACCGGAGCCATTGGTGCGACGGGAGCGACCGGGCCGCAAGGGATTCCCGGTCCTATGGGGCCGCAAGGGATTCCGGGTCCGATCGGTCCGCAAGGGCCCGCGGGCACTTCGTGGCTGGCCGGCTACGAAATCGTCGTCGAACGGCACACCGTCCCCCCGCAATGGGGTCAAACGGTTTCGGCAGAGTGCCCCGCCGGGAAGGTCATCATCGGCGGCGGCGCTTACCCGGCGCCCGAGCACTTTTTCGAGCTCAACAACCGAATCCATCTCGGCGCTCCAAGATTTATTAACTTTAGGTGGACATGGACCGCGTGGGTCGACAACGTCAACCTGCTCAATTCACGGAATCTTGACGTCTTCGCGATTTGTGTTAATCAACCGTGACGATGCGCGAGTGAGCGTCCGCTTCCAAACCAACTTGGCCGTTCTCGGCAATCGCGGTCCGGTTTTCGGATCGCGATTTTTTCTTTGACCCTGTGGTGCGACAGCTCCGACAACCAATGCCGATGATGACAACAACAGCGCCAACGCCTCCCGGCAACGCCGTGCCGCGAAAATTTTCCTCATCAACGCGACACCTCCCGCCCGAGAGTTGAAACTGCGCCAATTAGCGGATTCTGTCCCGGTTTTATGCCCAGGGACGGTCCTGCGGCGCCATCTTATTTCTCCCCTTTTTTTCTTACTCATTTTACTCTGTGGTTATATCTTTGACACGAATACAAGCTAAAGAAGAGCTGGAGCCTATCAATCGGCGAACGCCCTATCTTGTTTTTTCATCCTAAATTCAGTTAATATTGACATTAAGGTAAAGATTCGCGGCAGGTCGCGCGGTTCTTAATTTTTACATAGGAGAAATCATAATAAATGTCAGCAGTTGCAGCCCCATCGGTTGAATTAGACGTTACCGAGAACGCGGCGGCGGAGATCAAGAAGTTTATGTCGAGCGAGGATGATCTGCCGGAAACGGCGGGGCTTCGCGTGCGAGTGGTGCCGGGCGGATGTTCGGGGTTTCAATACAGCCTGAATATCGAGGAAGAATCACGCCAGGGCGATTTCTTGCTCGAAAAATTCGGAATCCGCCTGTTTGTCGATATGTTTTCGGCACAGTATCTGAGCGGTGTTACAATCGATCATACGTCGAACATGATGGGTTCGGGCTTCACCTTTGAAAATCCGAATGCGACCGGTGGCTGTGGCTGCGGTACGTCGTTTTCGGCATAAACGCTGGTAGAGATCGTCGTTTTGGCGAATAATATTTCGCCAGGTCAGTTTTGGGTTAAAGGGTACGTTCGTGACGAAGCGTGCCCTTTTCAATTTGTTTCGTCCGATTTTTCTGGAACCGCAAGCCATATAGAGCTTTCTCTGGGCATACGAAAAAGGACAACTGAAGGAAACGGGTCGGCGGGTAAGAGTTACGCGATTACGCGTGATTAATGCGGTCTAGCGGCATTCGAGACTCTCTGCGGCTGTTACGCCTAAAGGGTAACTCTTCGGGTTCTCCCCCCGATCTCAGGCCTAAGCGCGAAAACCCTTACCTTATGCAAAATTTTGGAAAATCCAAAATTTTGCATTTTTCGATTTGCATATTTCTTCGCTTCGGTGCGAAGATCATATTTGTCTTTTGAAGAACCACAACGTTCATTCCAGGGAAAGTACTCAAATCGAAAAAGCCGTTTTTTTGGAAAAAGCTCGTTTTTAAGCTTGTGGTTTAAACGTAGGTGCCCAAACACCTCGCTCGAAAGCCTTTCCCATAGTAAATAAAACAGAGGTACAAGTTTTGAAGAATTTGAAGAAGATCTCGTATCTGTCCTTTTGTGCATTAATATTAGTGGCGGCTGCATCCGCCGAATCCGCCGCTCAGGATCGGGCAAGGATCGTAAAAACGATCTCTAGCCAGCCAACTAACCACCCCGGCCAGGCCCGACCGACCACGACCGACAAAACGCAGACTTCTTTAGTTACAAAGCTCGCCAACTCCCGTCCGATACTTACCAACCAAATTGTCGTTGCGGAACAAGCCAAACCACTCGTGCAAAAGACCGTGTCGGCTGCACCGCTGAATTCACTAACCGGAATCGCCGCTTCGAAAATGGTTTATGGCTCGACGGCTTCGACGGGCATGATGCGCGGTATTCAGACGCGACTCGGCATTCCCTATCGATACGGTTCAGACGGCCCGACCCGTTACGATTGCTCAGGATTCGTCTGGGCGGTATTTCGCGATGCCGGGATCGGTTTTGAACGGCAAAGTGCACGCGGTCTGTGGACGGCATCCGTCCCGGTCAACGGTGATGAACGATATAGATTCGGAACGCTGGTCTTTTTGAACCGGCTTGGCCACATCGGAATCGTGGCCGATGAAAACGGCTTTTACCACGCATCGTCAAGCAAAGGCATCACATATTCGCCGTTCAAGGGCTATTGGGAAAAGCGGATCGTGGGATTCAGGCGTTTGCCGACTACGGCGCCGGCCATTCCTCAAGCAGCATTTACGGCAGCGGCCGCAAAATAATATCTTTCGAAACTAGTTGCAAAAGCCCGGTGTTCGGCCGGGCTTTTTTGTTTTACGAAGCGACAAACCCGGGCCGCGTCGGCGAATCGCTGCATTCGCATACGGTTGCAATCTTGTCGACTGCAACATATGCCTCACGCATATCGTCATCCTTCAGCCGAAGCACGCCATTTTTTATGTCCTCGATCGTTCCTCGAACGACGGCGGTCGTTCCGCAGCTTATATCGACACGCTTGCCGATCAATTTATTTACCAATTCTTCCATTTACCCGACAACTCCTTCAAGAAAAGGTCAAACAATAACAATTCATATTAACCAAACGGCCTCGATTCAGAAATGCGGCTAACTAAGTATGCATGCCGGCAGATCTGGTAGTTCCCACGCCGAAGCAATAAATTGAAGCTTCTTTCACCGGAAACGCAAAGCATCGGCAAGGGTTTACTCAACCGCTGAAAAAATCTTTATCGTTCAATCTGACCGACCGACATTTCAATCTGAACTTTTTTGTTGACACTCGTTGTACGTTGTTTTAACCTGTTTTTAGACTGCCGCCCGCGCGGTTCCACCCTTAAGCTAATATCACCAGTTAGCTCCTGTCCGAAATCCCCAGTCTTTAACTTCCGGAGCATTAACCCAATGAAAAAGTTTTGGTTACTCGTGGCTGTGCTGACCCTCGGCGCGTCCTTTTTTATCCTGCCGTCGCGAACTTCTGGTCAAAAAGATAAATTCAAGCGTTCGGTAAATTCGATTCCGAACCAGTACATCGTTGTTCTAAACGAAACAATCGTCGGCCAGAGCGCGGTTGAACCGGTGGTCGCGGCTGAGGCCGATTTCCTTACGTCAGTTTACGGCGGCTCGTTCGACTTGGTCTTTTCGACCGCGTTGAAAGGATTCACGGCGAACATGTCGCCCGAACAGGCCGAAATGCTCAGTCAGGACGACCGTGTGCGGTTCGTCGAAGAGGATTCGATCGTCTCGGTTACCGCCAGTCAATCAAACGCTCCGTGGCACCTCGATCGCGTCGATCAACGCAGCTTGCCGCTAAATTCAAATTACTCCTATAACCAGACGGGTAGCGGGGTTCATGCCTACGTAATCGATTCGGGCATCCGCAAAACGCACAGCGAATTCGGCAACCGGGCATCGGTCGCCATTGACTTTGTGGGCGACGGGCAGAACGGCAATGATTGTCACGGCCATGGAACGCACGTTGCGGGCATCCTCGGCGGTGCTACCTACGGGGTCGCGAAAAACGTTTCTCTCCACGCGGTTCGCGTACTTAGCTGCACTGGTTCGGGTTCGACAGGGAATCTTATTCTGGCAACGGACTGGATCACGGCAAATCGGCTTAATCCGGCAGTGGTCAATATCAGCATCACGGCCGGCGGTTTTTCTACTTCATTGGAGACTGCGATCACCAATTCGGTTAACTCAGGCGTGACGTATGCGATTGCCGCGGGAAATTTTTCCTGGAACGCCTGCGACTATACGCCTGCGCGCACGCCGGCCGCCATTACCGTCGGTGCTACCTGGTCTGGCGACGGCCGTTCAGGCTTCTCGAATTACGGCCCTTGCGTGGACGTGTTCGCTCCCGGCGAGGGAATAAACGCCGCCTCGCATAGCGGCGATAATGATATTCGGTCTATGACCGGCACGTCGATGGCCTCGCCGATGGTTGCAGGGGTGGCAGCCCTCTACCTTTCTTCGAACCCTACGGCCGATCCGAATGCCGTGGCACAGGCGATCGTGAATAATTCGACGATTGGAATTCTCAGCAATATCGATGGCACAACACCGAACAAGCTTGTTTATTCATTGTTAAACGCGAATCCGGAACCAACGCCGACGCCGACGCCAACCCCGACGCCGACACCAACCCCGACGCCGACACCAACCCCGACGCCGGTGTCGCAGGCCATGGTTACGGTCCGCAAAAAGGTGAATTTCATAAACGGCACGACTTCGTCGACGACAAGCTTTCCATTTTCGGCAACGAACCTGATCGCCTCGAACTTTTCTTTGGCCGACAGCCAGGCGTTCGTTGACCCGAACGTCAACGTAGACGGTCCGTCAAGCACGGTTAGCGTTACTGAGGCTCCGACGAGTGGTTTCACGCTCGTTTCGATCGTTTGCAACGAAACCGCAGGCGGCCAGAATTCCACGGTCGACCTATACTCGGGTCGGGCGAACATCGTTGCCGAAGCGGGCGAACAGATCGATTGCACGTTTACAAGCGAGGAACTAGAGCCCTCGGCAGCCGGGGCGACAATTGTCGGACGTGTCGTAAATCCGCTGGGTTACGGTGTCAAGGGCATACGCCTTTCGCTTCAGAATGGCTCAACCGGGCAGACCGTGTATGCCTCGACAAATGCGTTCGGTTATTACGTGTTCGATGAAGTCGAGGTCGGTTACTTCTACGTTCTGACCGCGTCGGGCAACAAGCGGGGTGTTTTGAGCAACAACGTCCGAACCTTCACCGTGCACGGCGATTTGGCGGATATAGACTTTGTGACCCAGTAAATTCAACTGCCCATAAATTGATAAATCTGCTTGGGGCGGAATTTCGATTCCGCCTCTTTTTTTTGTTTTTTTTCGTAGCGACGAGGGCGTAACGTAAG
>JBHENZ010000194.1:0-2517 GCA_046261815.1 Pyrinomonadaceae bacterium
CCCGTCTAATTGAGCTATACTAGGTTTTTTAAAGCCGTAGGGCACATTTTTCAAGGATCGATCGTGATGCGCGTCGTTTCGCTGTTGTTTATTTTTATTTTTGCCGCATTGTTCGGCTGCTCTGGCGAGGGGAAACCGGCCACGCCCGTTGAGACGTTTAAGACCTATGCACGTGCCTTGAAGCAGAAAGATACGGCCGCGATGAAGCTGCTCCTTTCGTCCGAAACGATGAAGATGCATGAGCAGGAGGCCAAGTCGCAAAACGTATTGATCGACGAGATCGTCGGCCGCGAAACGCTTTTCAGCGGCGACCAGCGGAAAATTGAATTTCGTAACGAGTCGATCGATGGCGAGCGGGCGACTCTCGAGGTTAAAAACTCGTTTGGAACTTGGGAAACCGTGCCCTTTGTCTTCGAGGATGATCAGTGGAAAATCGATAAAAAGCAGTTCGCCGAACGCCTGCTGCAGGATATCGAACAGCAAAATCAGCAGCTTCGGCAGCAGATCGATGAAGGCCGATCGCCCGCGCCCTGAAATTTTTATTACCCGGAGAAATAGTTGTCGATAATCAAAGCGTTTCGAGCGCTTCGCCCAACCAAAGAAAAGGCAAGGCAAGTTTCATGTGTGCCTTACGACGTCGCGCTCGAATCCGAAGTTCGCGAGCGAATTCACCTTGATCCGGACAGCTTTTTGCGGGTCACGAGGCCGGAAGCGGAGTTCTCCGGCGAAAACGTTTCGAGCGAAATCGTATTTGAACGCGCCAAACACCATCTCGGTCGAATGATCGAGAGTGGAACCTTAGTCCGCGAGCCGTCGCCGTCGCTTTACGTTTACCGTCTGGCGGCCGGTTCGCATACACAGACCGGAATAGTCGCATGCTGTTCGATCGATGAGTATGAGAGTGGTCTTATTAAGAAGCATGAAAAAACGCAGCCTGACAAGGTCGATGACCGTACGCGTCATATGCTGGCCTTACGCGCACAAACCGGACTGATCTTTCTCGCTTTCCGCGATACCAATGAGGTGAAGAAGGTGCTCGCGGCAGAAACCGATCAGACGCCGATTTATGATTTCGACGCGGCTGGTGGCATCAGGCACACGGTGTGGAGAGTTGGAGGCAACGAGAGGTTGATAGACATTTTCGCCCGCGTACCGGCCTTGTATGTTGCCGACGGCCATCATCGTTTGGAAAGTGCGGCTCGGGCTCGCGAACAGCTGCAAAAATCGAATCCAAATCACACCGGTGGCGAGGATTACAACTTCGTAATGGCCGGTATCTTTCCTGCAGATGAACTCCGAATTCTTCCGTATAATCGCGTCGTCCGGGATTTGAATGGCACTCGCGAAACATTGCTTAGCCGAATTTCGGAGAATTTCGATGTTGAGCAAAGCGAAAAAAAAGTTCCCGAAAAACATGGCGAGATTTGCCTTTATTCGGGCCGCAATTGGTACACGCTGCAGTTTGTCGACCCGCAGACACGAGAGCTTGACCCGATCGAGCGGCTCGACGTAAGCATTCTTCAAAATTTTATTTTGAAGCCTATCCTCGGAATCGACGACCCTCGAATTGACGACCGCATTGCTTTTGTGGGAGGCGCCCGCGGAACTGACGAACTTGAGCGGCTAGTCAACGAAGGCTCGGCTGCCGTTGCCTTTTCGATGTTCCACACGACGATGGATGACCTTTTCGCCGTCTCGGACACGGGCGAAATTATGCCGCCGAAATCTACCTGGTTCGAGCCAAAACTGAAGGATGGGTTATATGTCCATCTGATCTAAGTTGATGAATGCCGTGGACTTATCTTCTCTGCGAAAGGATTACTCGCTGAAGACACTTTCAAAATCTTCGGTGTCGCCGGATCCGTTCCAGCAGTTTTCGATATGGTTTGACGAAGCGCGGACCGCAAAACTGATCGAACCTAATGCGATGACATTATCGACGGTCGATGCCCATTGCCGACCGTCATCGCGGGTTGTTTTACTGAAACGATTCGATAATTCCGGTTTTACGTTTTACACAAATTACGAAAGTAAAAAGGGGCGCGAACTTGCCGCAAATCCGCACTGCTCGCTACATTTTTTCTGGTCGGCACTGGAGCGGCAGGCGATAATTTTGGGCGAGGCGACAAAAACAACTCGGGACGAATCCGAGGCTTACTTCAATTCGCGACCGCTCGCGAGCCGTCTCGGCGCCTGGGTATCCAGACAGAGTTCGGCAATCGAAAGCCGTGAAATTCTCGATGCGGAATTTGAAAAGCTGAAAGTCGAGTTCGACGGAAAAACAATACCGCTGCCGCCGTTCTGGGGAGGATTTAGAGTTGTGCCAAATCGTTTCGAATTCTGGCACGGCCGCGCGAACCGCCTTCACGACCGCATCTGCTACGAACCAGCCAACGAAGAATGGAAACTATTTCGTCTCTCGCCGTAAACGCATGCGAATTCTATCGAAAAAGTAAAAACTGAAACCGAAAATCATCTTCGGCTATGCGGAAAGTCTAAACCAGCCGAATATCTCGC
>JBHENZ010000195.1:0-4815 GCA_046261815.1 Pyrinomonadaceae bacterium
CCTGATAGGTGAACTGCAAGCTTTGCTGCCGGTTTCCCGCGCCGAGCGCGAACGAAAGCACTTCGCCGCGGCCGGCCAGATTGTTGGTGGAATATTCGAGACCGAAAAACGAACCGCCAAGTCCGCCGACGCCGCCGTTAAACGAGATCTGCTGCCGGCCCTTTTCCCTGATTTTTACGAGCAGATCCACGTCGCCCTGCTCTTCGTCCGTTCGAGTCTCGACGTCCTGATCCTTGTCGATCGGGTCGAAATACTGTGTCTGATTAAGCCGGGCAACGGAAATATCCAAAAAGCGCTGGTTGTAAATGTCGCCTTCGTTTAAAAGAAACTCGCGACGAAGCACGCGGTCGCGGGTGAAGGTATTGCCCGTGAATTCGAGCCTCCGCAACGTAAATTGCTTGCCTTCGTCGATCGCGATGCTGATATCGACGATGCCTTCATTCGGATTGTTCGGATTATCCTTGAAAACGGGCTCAAATTCGGCGTTGTAATTAACAAAGCCCTGATTGCCGTAAACCTTTTTCAAGTCTTCGTAAACCGCATCCTGCAGGCGTTTGCCGTCGGCGATCTCGCCTGTCTTGAGGCCGATCGCGCCCAAAATCTGCTGCTCGGAGAAGATCGAGTTGCCCTCGACTTTTAGTTCGCCGACACGAAATATCTTGCCTTCGGTGACCGGCACGACGATTCTCAAGGTGTCGTCCTTTGACGAGATCAACGGCAGCGGCAAGGTGATGAGCGGGATAAAATCGGTTCGCTTGACACCGAGTCCGACTACTTCCGGGTCGCCGATTCGGGCTTGAAAGTAGCCTTTAGAAAACATGTACGACCGCACATTTCGCTGCAGATCGGCCTGCAGTTTCCGCAAATCGAGAATGTCCTGCCCCTTGAAACGCGAAATCAGCCCGGTTTCCTTGACGTACTGCAGCGCGCCGCGAAGTTCGCCATCGGTAAATTTTTCATTACCCTCGAACTCGATTTCGACGATTCTAGAACGGTTTCCCTGATCGATCTCAAACGTGACGGCGATCGAGGTGGCGGAAACCGCTTCTTCCTTAATGGTTATATTTGCGTTCGGGTAACCTCGCGAGGCAAGCAGCTCGCGCAAAACACGGCTTGCATTTCGCGCCTTTACCGGATCGTAGACCGACTCCTTAGAAACGCCCACGCGCTGTTCGCGAAAAGCTTTAAGAACATCTGATTCCTGCACTGCTTCGAGACCGGAAAACTGCAAGTCCCGTATGATCGGAAGTTCCTTGACTTCGAAAATCACGTTGACACCGCCGCGAACACCCTCGGTCGTCAGTACGCGACTTTCAACCTTGTCAAAGAAATTAAGCGAAAGCAGCTCTCGTAAGTCGCGCTCGAGGGCGGCCTGATCGTAAACGTCGCCCGGCCTAACTTTGATGTAATAAAGCAGATCTTCGTCGCGCAGGCGCCGATTGCCCTGAATATCGACCGTTTCGATCAACTGCTGAGCGGCCGCCGCAGTGGGCGAGAGGGCCGTTATTCTATTATCTTCCGCTTCTACCAGACTCGCGGGAATGCTGCCTGCAAGCGCCAGCGTCACTAGTCCGAGAGCGATGAATCTTTGCATAAAAACGAATTAAACCCCTTACTGCAGCAATAATGTAATGCCTTGGGGGAAAGTGTATATCTTCGGGAAGCCTTTCGGGTCTTAAAAAGCCAAAAACGTAGGATAAACAAAAACGCTCGGCCTTTCAATGTCGGAATTTTTAACTTCGAATAAGATTCGGCGCGCGGGTAGACGGTTGCCTTTTGGCGGGAATATCACTGCCTGTCTGATGACGCGTGTTTCACACGCTCGATCCGATTTCACTCGCCCGTGCTACAGGTTTCGCTACGCTTCACCTGCAGCTGTACATATTTCGCCTGTTTCACGGGCTGAAAACACTATGCCTTATGTACCAGTTCCTTTTCGCTCGAAACTGCCCGGAAGGCAAGCTTGCCGTCGACCGGAAAAATCTCAATCCGCGAGGCCTCGGCGACCTGGCCCTGGATCAGTGCCTCGGAAAGCTCGTCTTCTACGTATTTTTGCAGCGCCCGTTTTAACGGCCGGGCTCCGTAAGCTCGGTCGACGCACGTTTTATCGATCAACCATCGGCGGGCGGCCGCACTTAAGGCAACGCTCAGGGTGCGATTTTCGAGAATTTGGTTAAGCTTCGCCATCTGCAAGTCGACGATTCGTTCAAGATCCTCTTCTGTCAGTTCATCGAAAATGATGATCTCGTCAAGACGGTTGATAAATTCGGGGGCAAATATTTGCTTGACCTGCGACATTACCTGGTCTTCGAGTTTTTCCCGCGAAGCATCGCCGCCGGCCTGAAAGCCCAAATTCCCCCGTTTTTGAATTGCGCGGGCACCGATATTCGAGGTCATGATAAAGATGGCATTCTTGCAGTCGACACTGTTTCCTTGTGCGTCCGTCAAAACGCCGTCTTCGAAAATCTGCAAAAGAACGTTGAACAAATCCGGATGCGCTTTTTCGATCTCGTCGAAGAGAACGACCGCGTAAGGCGTCCGCCGCAATTTTTCGGTAAGCTGTCCGCCCTCCTCGTGGCCGACGTAGCCCGGAGGCGATCCGATAAACTTGGCCACGGCGTGCTTTTCCATAAACTCGCTCATATCAAAGCGGATCAGCACGCGTTCCGAACCGAAAAGATATTCCGCCAAACTGCGGGCGACTTCAGTTTTTCCGACTCCCGTCGGGCCGAGGAAAAGAAACGAGCCAACGGGCTTATTGGGATTCTTTAGTCCGGCACGCGACCTGCGAATCGCTCTGGCCAAGGCCGAGATCGCCGGCCGCTGCGAGATAATTCTTCTTTGCAGCTCGTTCTCGATATTTAAAAGTTTTTGTGCTTCTTCGAGCTTGATCGTCGAAACGGGAATTCCCGTCCAGCGGGCGATCACGTCATCGACATCGGCTTTGGTCACCTCGACCGCGAAGAAAGTATCGTCGAGCGACTGAAGCTCGTAGGAAATTAACTGGTCCTCATTAGCCGCGACGCGTTTCCAGTTTTCGACAGTTTCCTTCCACGACGGCTCGCCGACGTTTTCATTTTGATAACGCAGCTTGGCACGCGCACCAGCCTCGTCGAGAACGTCGATCGCTTTGTCCGGCAAAAATCGATCGGAGATGTAGCGGTTCGATTGGTAGACGGCGGATTCAAGGGCGTCTTTCGAATAGCGAATTTGATGGAAAGCCTCGTAGCGGCCGACGATGCCGCGGATGATCTGCAAAGCGTCTGCCTCGCACGGCGGAGCCACTTTAACGGCCTGAAAACGGCGTTCGAGAGCGCGATCTTTTTCTATCGATTTGCGATACTCGGCCGGCGTCGTCGCGCCGATGCACTGTATTTCGCCGCGCGAAAGGGCAGGTTTCAAAATGTTCGCGGCATCGAGCGTGCCCTCGGCCGAGCCGGCACCGACAAGCGTGTGCAGCTCGTCGATAAAGACGATGCTGTCGTCGGTCTCCTTGAGCTCAGCCATAATCTTTTTGAGCCGCTCTTCAAACTGGCCGCGGTATTTTGTCCCGGCCACGACAAGCGAAAGGTCGAGGGCAAGAACTCGTTTATTCTCCAAAAAGGTCGGCACGCGGCGATCGACAATTCGCTGAGCGAGTCCCTCGATAATCGCCGTTTTTCCGACGCCGGCCTCGCCTATCAGCACCGGATTGTTTTTCGTCCGACGGCACAAGATTTCGACGAGTCGTTCAAGCTCCGGGTCACGGCCGATCAACGGATCAAGCTTGCCGGCCGCGGCATCGGCCGTCAAATCGCGTGTAAACTCCTGCAAGCTTGCGGGCTTGGCGTTTTCCTTTGTCGTGTTAAAAAGCTGAGGTAACCCAACATGGCGCATAACCTCATCACGCACGTCCTGCAAGCGTAAACCGTGAAGAAACAGAATCTCGGCCGCGATCGAACGCTCTTCGCGAGCGAGGCCGAGAAGGAGATGTTCGGGAGCGATGTTGCGATTCTGAAGCTGTCGGCTTTCTTCGCCAGCGTAGAAAAGGACCTTTTTAGTTTCGGGTGAAAGGTGGAGCTCGGCTGATTGCGGAATGCGGTCGCGAACGACGATCCGCTCTTCGACCTGCTGGCGAACCGCATCGACGGTCAAGGCGGTACGTAAAGGAAAAAATCGCGGCGCAATGGTTTTATCCTCGCGCATAAGGCCGAGAAGAAGATGCTCGGGTGCAATGACCGGCGACCCGTATTGCAGCGCCTCGTACCTGGCAAAAAAGATGACGCGGCGGGATCTCTCTGTGTAGCGTTCGAACATAAATTTGAGGCCGGAAGTGAGCCGCCGAATCATAAAACCCCTCGGGTCGATTCAGCCAAAGCTTTTAGATAAAATAACTTACGAACTTGGCTACATATAGTTCGAAACAGGGCATTTATCCAAAAATTTGAAAGATCCTGCTTATGACTGTCCGTCAACTTTTTCTCGAATGATCGGCTCGTGTCGGTCGGTGATACTTTCTAGAATCTTACCGGCCGGAGCCATCTCGACTTTTGAGGAGAGTACGCGAGAGACTCGTTTGGGCAAAAGCGCGGGCGCAATGGCGGCGATCGAATCCGAGAGGGCGACAATATCGCCGCCGCCGGACCAATGCTCGCGAACAATGCGCTCGTCAGTGCGATTAATCAAGCGAAGCAGCGTGAGCGATATCAAATAGGCGTCATCGACCTGGCCGATAAACGGAAAAATATCGGGAATCAGATCGACCGGCATCACGAAATAAACGATCGCCGCGAGGAACAAGGCCTTCTCCGCCGTCGGCACGCGCATGTCCCGGAG
>JBHENZ010000196.1:0-9198 GCA_046261815.1 Pyrinomonadaceae bacterium
TCCAGACTCAATCGGGTCAACCATTTACGCCGCTTTCAGGAGTTGATTCTAATCTGAACTTTGACGTAGCGGGTGACCGGACTATTTTGAATGCGAGCGGAACGCCGGGCACGGGAAGCGCGGTATTTCCCGTCGGATCTAACGGGCAGCGGCTTACCGTTACACTCGCAGATGGCACTGTCGCATTTGCACCGGTAGGTGACCCACGAGCGGTTGCTTATGTCGCCATAAACCCCAATGCACAGTATATCCAGGCCGGACCCGGTGCGCGGGCGACTGCCGGTCGTAATACAATTCGATCAAACGGTTTCCATCGCACGGACTTAACTGCGTTGAAGAATTTCCGTTTTGGTGGAGATAATAACTATAATCTTCAGCTCGGAGCCGAGGTTTTCAATTTGTTTAACCAGCGGATTCGCGAAATCGCGACAGTTGGGGCGACAAACACGGCATTTGTCAATGTGAACAGCTCGGCCTTCAACAGCTACAGCCTTGGTGTAGTACCGGGTCGGGTAATTCAGATAAGAGCTAAAATCCTCTTCTAATTGGAAGAGTTAACGCTCGAATTAAAAAGGCTGTTCGAAGACTGGGGATTCGAACAGCCTCTTTTTCGTTTGTTGATCGGGAAGCAAATTAAACGACTGGGCAAAAATAGCGGAATTCGATGGCCGACGGCGAGATTATTCCCGAGAAATTTACCGCTCAAGAGCTAAAATCGAGCAAATGTCCAAGCTTCTCTTTCTTTGTTTTTAGGTAATGGGCGGCGGGCTGTTCGGCTTCGACTTCGATGGGGATTCGTTCGACGACGCGGAGGCCGGCGAGTTCGAGGGCCTTTAATTTTTCGGGATTGTTGCTCATTACGCGAACCTTGCAAAGGCCGAGGTCGAACAAGATTTCGGCGCATTGCTGATATGTGCGGGCGTCGATGGCGAAGCCGAGCTTTTCGTTGGCCTCGACAGTGTCTGCGCCTTCGTCCTGCAAGGCGTAAGCCCTTATTTTGTTGAGGATACCGATACCGCGGCCTTCCTGTTGTTGATAGACGATCGCGCCGCGGCCTTCGGCCTCGATCATCTCCATCGCTTTGCGCAGCTGCGGGCCGCAGTCGCACTTGATCGAACCGAACACGTCGCCGGTCAGACATTGCGAATGAATTCGCACAAGGGTCGGCACCGAGGCCTTCATTTCGCCTTTGTAAATCACCACGAATTCCTCATCGCTTTTCAACGAACGATAGCCGGCGATTTTGAAACGGCCGATCTCGGTCGGCAGGTGAGCCGTAGCGACTCGCTCGACCGAGATTGGCGGCTTTTCCGGCACGCAGTCAGGCGACAGTGCGGGCGATTCAACGATCTCGTTTTGCTGCATTTCCTGTAACGTGCCACAAATTATAACGCTTTAATGCTGATTTTGTAAGCTAAATTCTCGCGGCGGAGCTCACGTGCAGAAAAAAGCAGGCGGCCGGCAATGAAACACATCACCGGCCGCTCGTGCCTTCCCGCATGTTCGCTGGGCGGGAGTAGCTACGAATCCTTGTCTCTTTCCGGTTCTTTCTTGTCCTCGGCTTCGCTTGTTTCCTGGTGGGCGAATGCGGTCGAATCGGTAGTGCCAAAGATCCTGGAAACCAATCCGCTCAACACGTCGCCGATCTTTGACGGCGTGGCAGTCGACGGCTGCGGGGCCCTCGTGTCGCTTTCGGCCGAAAAATCCAGATCGAGCCTGACGAGCTCGGCGGTTCGGTGCCTGCAAAACGAGCAGTCTACAAGATGGCTAAGCAGGGGCGCGCTTTCCCGCTCGCTAAGGCTCCCCTCGACAAATGCGGCCACCGAATCTTCGTCCAAATGCGGCGTGTCGATCGAGGCGCCGGATCGCGAGGCCAAAAAACGATCAAGCAAACCCTGGATTCTGATCTCCTGCCGATGCATTTGTCCCGTGTTTTTCATATATTCGCAGCCTCCAAAGTTTAAGACGCCGCTTACACGTAACTTTTGCCTAAAAAATTGCCCAACAGATCTACGTCGCTGAGAGCTTTCTGAAAACGCTTCCACCGGCCAAGTCTTCGGTCGCAAGTTCCATGCAGATATCGATTTCCTCGGACGAAAGGCCGTGAGAGGCGGTCAACTCTTCACGAAACAGACTCAGAGCTTTGCCATAACACCTATCCAGCCAACGCATTACGGTTGATTCATGAATGCGCCGGGACGGATTATTTTCCCTTGTCTGCGATTTTCGCTGAAACCATCCGCGGAGAGGCGAAGCCTCGTTTTCGACCAGTTTTGCAATTTCGCGAAGTTTTAGTTCGTCCACATGATAGTAAAGCAAAAGCAGCTTTTCGTGAGGCTCGAGCGAAGAAAATGCCGATTCGATCGAACTGAAAGTCGCGGTTCTATAACGCGACCGAGCAATATGATCGACCATTTCCATTTCATCGCCCGCGGGCATTTCGGCAAAGCTGGCGTGGGCCGTTCCCTCACCGACGGTTTCGATTATTTCGTCGAGCGATACCTCCTCCTGCGTGGCCCTGTGCAGATCGACGAGCGAATGCCAAATAACCGTCCGCAGCCAACCGCGCAAAGTACCGCGCCCGCTGTACGATGCAAATTTAGAAACGCGCTCGCCATCTACGACCCGTGTTCCGTACAGCTCGACGTAGACGCTGTCTACCACTTCCTGGGCGTCAGTTTCGGTTTTCGCCAAGCGGCGGGCCACGCGCTCCATGTACGAGCGATGCTGTTGGTCAAACTCCCACCACACCCGTTCGCTTCCGTTTGCGCAAGCCAGAGCTAAGAATAGATCTTCGTGTTGGATCTGGTCGAGAAACACGCGAATCTCTTCGCCTTTCGGCGGAACTTCGACCGAGCTTTGCACGAATCTCGAAAGCGTTTTGTTAAGAGATTGACTGAAAGCCGCCCGTTCGAGGCCAAAATTAGGCTGGGCGGCGAGGCATCTGCTGTATATTTCCTCGATCGTCCGCTCGCTTTCTTTTATGAGGGCTTCGCTCATAGCAGGGTAAAAGTGAAGGTATTATAAACGAGCAGGAAGCCGTTAGTACAGGTTGTCAGGGATAGGATTCGGCAGCCGTGTCAACCGCGGCAAAGCCGGGTTCGGAAAGATGAATTCTCTCGTCGGCATATTGCAATTGATATAGTCGCCAATAAAGCCCCCGCGCGAGCAACAGTTGGTTATGGGTCCCGCTCTCACGGAGCTCGCCGTGGTGAAAAACCAAAATTCGATCGCATGTCTGTATGGTCGAAAGGCGATGTGCGACAACCAAAGACGTGCGGCCGTCCATTACGCGCTCGACCGCCGTTTGAATGAGCTGTTCGGTCTCGGTATCGATCGAACTGGTCGCTTCGTCGAGAATGAGCACGGTCGGATCAAACGCGAGTGCGCGTGCAAACGAAATCAATTGCTTTTGCCCGACCGAAAGCCCGGCACCGCGCTCACGGACTTCATAGTCGTAACTGCCTTCAAGCTTTTGAACAAACTCGTCCGCCCGCACCTCTCGCGCGGCCCATTCAATTCGCGTCCGATCTATCTCCTTTTTCCCAAGCTTGATATTGTTGGCAATCGAACCGCTAAAAAGAAACACGTCCTGCAATACGACCGCGAAATTCGACCGCAGATCATGCAGGTCCCAATCGCGCACATCCACGCCATCGACGAAAATATGCCCCTGCTGCACATCGTAAAAACGCATAAGCAGATTGGTGACCGTAGTTTTGCCCGAACCTGTGTGGCCGACCAACGCAATGCTCTCGCCGGGACGCGTCCTGAACGAAACATCCTTGAGCACCCAGTCGTTTTCCTTGTACGCGAACCAAACGTTGCGGAATTCGATCTCGCCCGTGGCCTTGCCGCTTTTTTTCGGCTTTTCCGGATCTATGATCTCGACATCGAGATCGAGCAAAATGAAAATTCTGTGCGAGGCGACAATCGCTGCCTGCAGCACATTGAACTTGTCTGAAAGATCGCGGATCGGCTGAAAAAGTTGTAGCGAATATTGGATGAACGACGCCAAGATTCCGACCGTCAATGCCTGGCCAGCGGCTGATAAACCACTAAGGCTTTCATAGCCGAAGGCGAAGATGACAAAGGCAATACCGATCGCGCCGATGAAATCGACGAGCGGATAAAAGATCGAGTAATAATAGATCGTCTCGATGTTGGCGTCGCGATAATCGTCGTTGATCTCGTCAAAGCGCCTTCGCGCCTTTTGCTCGGCGTTCATCAACTGGACGGTTTGCGCTCCTGAAATGTATTCCTGCAGAAAAGCGTTGAGCCGCGCGTTTCTCGTCCGCACACGGTCGAATCCGCGTCGGGCGTGTTTGCGAAACCAGTTCGTGCAAGCGAAGAGCAGCGGGACAGTAACGAGCGATACTAAGGCCAGCTTCCAGTCGAGCCAGAACATTATCCCGATAATCGCAAAGATCACGACGAGATCGCCAAGCACATCGATCACGCCCGAAGTGAAAAGTTCATTCAGCGCATCGACGTCCGACGTTAGACGCGTCATCGTGCGGCCGACAGGGAAGCGGTCGTAATAGGCCAGCTCCTGCCGCTGGAGTTTCGAGTAAATCTCCGAACGCAGATCGAACATTACACGCTGCCCGACTGTGTTGAGCAAAACTTCCTGAATGTAGGAAAAAATGAATCGAAAAAGAAACACGCCAAAAAATGCCGCCGCGAAAAGCCAAATACCATCGGTGGTTTTGGGCGTGATAAAATCGTCGACCGCGATTTTCGTGAACAGAGGCTGCAGGCTGACGAGGATGTTCGTAAGCAGCGTTAAGATCAACGCCCCCGCCGCAAGATGCCAGTAAGGCTTAAGATATCTGATCAGGCGCCTGGTTACACGAAGATCGTAGGTCTTACCGATCTCCTCCTCTTCGTGATACGTTCTCGCCTCGTCCGACATAGGTGAAGCTTTGATTTTAGATTCTCGATTTTCGAATGGCAAACGAGTCGCATGCCCGAGACATGACAGCCGATTCCCTCGAATCGCCCGTCTCGACTATTCGGATAAAGAAGATTCGAACCGACCCAGGGCGCAGTGAAAAGCACGGTCCCTGCGGTCGCAAGGTCCGTGCTAAACGAGTCCTGTGTTTCCGAAGCGATCAGCTATGTGGCCGAGGCCGCGCTTGCTTCTCCTTTCATAGCGACTTCGAGAAGTTTTGGCATGCTGTCGGAAATTTTCTGCGCCGTCGCTTGCTCCTGCTTAAGATTTTGCTTCAATAGTTTGACGATCTCCGTCTCGCCCATCACCTCGGCACCAAGGACAAGGCCCTCGTAACAGGCTATTTCGTAATGCTCGACCTTTGCGCTCGCCCCGGCGATGGCAAGGTCGGCGAGAGCGGGATTGCTGCTTGTCTCCTTAACCATTTTAGTTCCCTCTGTTACGAGCCCGGCCGCGGCCTGACATTTTACGCGCTCGGCCTTTTCGCCAAGCAGCTTGAACACCTGTTCGAGCTTCTCGATCTGTTGTTCGGTTTCCGGGATGTGTTTTTCGAATAAGGCAAGCACCGCTTTCGAGCTCGCCTGCTCGCTCATTTTTTGTTGAGCTTCCAGGAATTGATGCTCCGCGTCATAAATGTCTCCAAGCCCGTGTATAAATTTTTCCTGTAGTGTTGTAATTGCCATTTCGGTCTCCTTAATGATGCCGCAAATTGCGGGCGTACTTGTTTATTTGCAAAAAACAAGTCTAACAGATCGGCCGGTCTACTTATGTACATTTCAGTACAAATGAGTTCGGCGCCATCCCGGAGTGAACCGTCGGTCAGGATTGCTTCACCCGTGAAAGTACGACGATCTCACACCTCGATTAACGACCATATAAAACACACGTCGCAAACGAAACGGACGGCCTAAATCTCGTGACGGTTGGCGAGAGCCTTGTCCATCGTTACTTCGTCGACGTATTCAAGGTCGCTGCCGACGGGCATGCCCATGGCGATGCGTGTTGTGCGGACGCCAATCGGTTTTAGCAGGCGGGCAATGTAATTTGCCGTGGCTTCGCCTTCAGTAGTCGGATTGGTTGCCATAATGACTTCGCGCACCTCGACGCTGTCGTTATTTTCGGGCATCAGGCGAGGGAGAAGATTGGCAAGCATCAGCTCGTCGGGCCCGACGCCACGCAGCGGCGAGAGCGAGCCGTGGAGTATATGGTACAGGCCCTTGAACGAACGCGTCTTTTCGACGGCGACGAGATTATAAGGTTCTTCGACGATGCAAATGAGGGAACGGTCCCGTTTCGGGTTCGCGCAGTAAAGGCAAGGGTCGACATCAGTCAGATTATTACAAATCGAACAGAATATTATCTTGTCTTTGGCTTCTCGTAATGATTCTATGAAGCCGTCCACCTCTTGTTTCGGCCTTCTTAGAACGTAGAAGGCCAGCCGCTGAGCGCTCTTATTGCCAACGCCCGGCAAGCGTTTAAATTCATCTATGAGGCGGGCGACAGGTTCGGAGTAATCAAGCATATATTCGGAGTTCCACCTTCAGGCGGCTGCCCGCTAAAGGGGGAACTCCCAGCTTTTACATCATTCCGGGCGGAAGCATGCCGCCCAACTTTCCCTTTAAAGATTCTTCGACTTTACGATGGGCCTCATTCAATGCGGCGACGGTCAGATCCTGGATCATATCCACATCGCCGTCTTTAACGATGTCGGGCGAGATCTTTAGCTCCATCACCTCGAAATCGCCACGCATTTTTACCGCGACGGCGCCGCCGCCGGCCGATGCGTCGACAACCGTCTCCTTCATCTCCTTGCCCATCTTTTCCTGCATCTGCTGGGCTTGCTGCATCATTGAATTTAGATCAAATCCGCCTGGTAGTTTCATAGTTCCTTGTGTCCTTTTTCGGTGTATTTACGATATTTCAATCGTAGCTTTGAGCGATGCCAATTGCAAACGAAAGATTTTCCGAACGTGAAGCAGAATGCCGCCTGAAAATTTTTCTTTACTTTAAAAAAATTCGGCGTAATATGTGCATCAATTTCGGCAAATTTGTAAGCGAGGTTTGAGCGGCGATGAACGGCGAGAGAAACAATTACTGGCTAAATGCAGGTGTGGCGATGGCGATTGGTTTGGTGTTGTCGGCATCGATCTTCGGCTGGTTTTATTCAAAGACGAAAAAGGGCGAGGAGGCGATTACGGTTACGGGTTCCGCAAAGAAACGAATCAAATCGGATCTGGTACTTTGGACGGCAGGCGTGTCGACGCAGTCGCCGACGCTTAACGAAGCGTACGCGCAGATCGCGGGCAGCATTCCGCGCATTAAACAATATCTCGCTGGCCGTGGTATAGCCGAGAATCAGATGACTGTTTCCTCTATTACGACGACTCCACTCAAAGCGAAAGACGAAAACGGCAACGAGACGAATGAAATTACCGGTTACAGCCTGACCCAGCAGATCGAGGTGCGTTCGAACGAGGTTGAGAAGATCGCGCAGATCGCCCGCGAATCGACCGAGCTGATCAATCAGGGGTTGCTGATCGAATCGGGCGCACCGCGATATTACTACACCCAGATCGGCGATCTGAAAATCGAAATGCTCGGCGAGGCTGCTAAAGACGCAAAATCGCGGGCAGAAAAGATAGCCGCCAGTACCGGCAATTCGGTCGGCACCGTCCGCTCTGCAAAAATGGGCGTGCTCCAAATCACCGCGGCCGACTCGACCGATGTTTCCGACTACGGCGTTTACGATACGACGACGATCGAGAAGGATATGACGGCGGTTGTAAATATCAGTTTTGCCGTCGAATAACGCGGACATTAAATGGAAAAACAAACGGACACGTTGGCGATCTTAAAGCTTTATGAACTGCGTCGCGACCCCGATATGCGTACGGCGAGGCAGTGGTACTTTTCCGATTTTGCGCCCCAATCCGCGATGGACATAATCGCTTTATTCAGCGGCGGCGAACGTGCGAGTGCAAACTATCGGATGGTCACTTCTTATTGGGACATGGCCGCGTCGATCGTGCTCAACGGCGGCATCGATAAGAAGTTGTTTCTCGACGCAAACACCGAACACGTTTTCATCTACGCTAAAGTTGCCCGGTTTCTCGAGGAGGTTCGCGACCTTTTCCGCGATCCGGGCTATCTGGTTCATCTGGAGCAGCTTGTGAAAGGTCTTCCCGATTTTGACGCAAAAATGGCAAGTCGAACCAGGCTGATCGCGCTGTGGCAAAGGCCAGCCGATTAGCATGGCATAAGGCCGACGATAAGGATGCGGTGCTGGTTTTAAATTGAAACGGGAATTTGGCATTAATCACGGCGGGGTATTTCGCATTTTTTGAATTTGTAAATTTATTTTTCTAAGATCTCCGCGTAAAAGTTTTCAAGTTTTTCGATTTGACCGCGCAGATCGCATTTTTCTTCGATAGTCGTGCGAGCGTTTTTTCGCAGAGCGTTCCAATCGGCTCGGTTCGAGAGTAAAAATTTTAGCTTTTCAGCAACTTGCGGAGCGTTGTAAGGCTCGACCAAAAAACCGTTCACGCCGTCTTCGACAATCGCGCCGACCGAAGCGATTTCGGCGACGACGACCACGCAGCCCGCCGCCATTGCTTCGAGCATCGCCATCGGCAAACCTTCGCCGTGCCGCGACGGAAGCACGAAAACATCAGCTTCCATCAATCTTTTCCATTTTTCCGCGCCCGCCGCGACGCCGCCGTATCGAAATTTATCGCCGAGCAGCTCGGTCATTTCCGCTATGAAAAATTCCTTTTCCGCCCCTTCGCCGTAAGATACGAAATGAAAATCAAAATTCTCGTCGCGCAGAATCCGGCAGGATTCAATAATTTCGTGCAAGCCTTTTGATTCGTGAAAACGCCCGAAAAAAATCAAACGATTGCCGCCCGCCGAGCGCTCGAGCATCGGCGCTTCGTCGAGCGGAACGGCGTTGCTCAAAATCCGTACGCGCAGATTCTTCCACCGCTTTTCGATTTCTGTTTCTTCGATTTCGCTGTAAACGACGACTGTGTGGGCTGAACGCAGCATTTTCGTCGCCGCCCGCGCCGTCAAACAATCGTCAAATTCGTTCATCAAAAAACGCCCGCCGTGGATTTGCAGCAAAACGGGAACGCCCGCCGCGCGCGCCGTCAGCGCGTAAACTGCGTCGCGGAAAATGGCGAGCGGAACGAAAGCCGTGTTCAGATGAAAAATGTCGACGCGCTCGCCGCGCAAGCGCTGCCAGAGCC
>JBHENZ010000197.1:0-5159 GCA_046261815.1 Pyrinomonadaceae bacterium
CGATCGCAGTGCTGCTCGTCTTCGGCGGAGCACTGATGTACGCGTTCAAGAAACTTCGGCCCATATTTCGCGAGCGTGGCGAGATCACTGCGGAGGTAACCGGTCGCCTGGGCGAAAGCCTCGGCGGAATACGAATAGTAAAGGCTTACACAGCCGAGAAACGTGAAGAGCTTTCATTCACACGCGGCGCTCATAGACTGTTCCGAAACATCGCATTAACCGTTACCGGCGTTTCGGCGATCTCGTCGTTTTCGTCAGTGGTCATCGGCGCGGTCGCGGTCGTGATGATCGTGATCGGCGGTAATGCCGTTCAGGCGGGCACGATGACGCTGGGCGATTTTCTGATGTACATCTCGTTTACGTTCCTTCTCGCTATGCCCGTCATAGAGCTTACATCTATCGGCACACAGATCACCGAGGCCCTTGCCGGCCTCGACCGCATCCGCGAGGTGATGGCGATGACAACCGAGGATGAGGAGGACGCGCAAAAACAGCCGGTGGCGCGCGTCGCCGGTACGATCGATTTCGACAACGTTTTCTTCGAATACGAAAAGGATGTACCTGTTCTAAAAGGCGTAACGTTTAACGCCGAGGCTGGTACGACGACGGCGTTGGTAGGATCAAGCGGTTCTGGAAAATCTACCATTCTTAGCCTGGTGTTAAATTTCATCCAGCCGACCGCCGGCACGGTGAAAATCGATGGCAAGGGTCTGCAATCCGTTCGACTTCGCGATTACCGCTCGCAGCTAGGCGTCGTGCTGCAAGATAACTTTTTGTTCGACGGCACGATTCTTGACAATATACGCTTTTCGAATCCGCAAGCGGGGCTTGGCGAGATCAAACGCGTCTGCCGCATCGCGAACGCCGACGAATTTATCGAGAAATTTCCCGCGGCGTACGAAACCGTTGTGGGCGAACGCGGCGTGAAATTATCCGGCGGGCAGAGGCAGCGGATCGCCATTGCACGCGCCCTGCTCGCGAATCCGCGGATACTTATTCTCGACGAGGCAACGTCATCGCTCGACTCCGAAAGCGAGGCTTTGATCCAGGAAGGCCTAAACCGTCTCCGCCAAGGCCGAACCACCTTCGTCATCGCTCACCGACTCTCTACCATTCGAAGCGCCGATCAGATCCTTGTCGTCGAGGCCGGTGAGATCCTCGAACGGGGCACACACGAGGAACTTATAACGTTGAACGGCCGGTACAAGCAACTCTACGACAAACAATACCGCTTCGAACAGAATCTGTTTGTTAACCCGGGCGAGGAACTGAAAGCAAAATCTGCCGACCGACTGGCACAGTCGAAACTGTAAACGTTATTGGTACATGATTTCATCAGAAACAACCCTCGCGATCGTTGGGAATCGCCCGAGATTCTCCGTTGCCCTCAGCACGATTTCGAACATGGGTTTGATGAACGGTATGAAATAAGTTTTGCCGCGATTTACGGATTGGAACGAGAATGTGCCGATGGCTTTGAGGCAGCGTTGAATCGTTTGCAGGCGAAATTCATCGGCGAATGTTTTTTCCTCAATCTGCTCGAGGCCGAGATTTTCGCGCATCGTAAGAAAAATGCGGCGTTTTTCGGCAAGGTAGTCGCCGGTGGGGGGTTCTGTAACCCGGTCAAGAAGGAATGAGGCAAGATCATAAGCTACCGAGCCGAGACGCGCGTCCTGGTGATCGATGATTCGCAATCGTCCGGTTGGATCCACCATAAGGTTCGCAGCGTGAAAATCTCGATGACAGAGCACACGAGCTTTGCTTTCAAGCTCTCGTGAAAGCTCAGTGAACTCACCGACCACCGCCTCATCATCCGAAGCCGAAAGCGGCTCGTTTTTATAGGTCTTAAAATAATGCGTCTTAAAAAAGGCGAGCTCCCATAGCAGCTTCTCGGTGTCGAAACACAGTCTCGAAGCAATCGAGCCTGATTCGACTGCTATCGGTGTTGCGGCCTGGATTTTCGGGATTAGTGAGACGGCCTCAAAATTGAGTTTTTCGCGTTTTTGCTCATCGGCCTCAAGCATAACGTCGCGCAAAATGCGATCGCCCAAATCCTCCTGCACGATCACGCCCAGCGACTCGTCGTAAGCAAAAACGTCGGCAACCGGCAAGCCGCCCGAGAGGAATAGATTTGTTATATCAAGATAGGTGTGCTCGCGGGCGACGAACGATTCCGGATAAACACATGCGATCGCACGTTCACCCTTCCAGCCGATTCGAAAATATTCTCGGGTCGACGCGTCGGGCGTGAGCCGGAGAATATCGTCCGTTTCGCCGCGACTCATCAGAAATAGTTTTAGCCTCGAGAGAGAATCGTACATAAAGAATTTAAGGCACGTACCTCCGGAGCGGGAAAGATCGACTAGCGATCCTAAATTAACTCAGCGGAACAATATAATTGTCGCCTTGAATGAAACCTTTCAGCGACTTTTCCGGAATCTCGTCGCAGTTGCGAACCATGTCGGCGCGGACGATGGCGGCGTTTTCGATTGACTCGTTTTCGCGGATCGTCACGCCATCGGCAATTATCGTGCGGTAAAGATCGGCACCATCCTCAATCGAAACATCGTCCCACATAATCGAATCACGTACGATCGCCTCATCGGAAATCGCACAGCCGTCGCCGCTAAACACCGTGCGGCCGTTCATCATCGCGAGCGAGATGTCGAGATAGCGCGGAATCGTCGAAAGCTCGTACCAGTTGCCTTCGGCAACGTGGGCGGCCACCTTGTCGCCCTTTTCGAGGGCGGGCCGATAGATGTCTTTTACGATGTCCGAAAACTCGCCTCGCGGTATGTAATCAAACACGCGCGGATCGAGTATGTGAATACCCGTGAACATCAACGGACTCTGGACTTCTTCTTTAGCGTTCGGTGCCGGGAAGCCGCGAAATTCTTCGACCCACTTCCCGTCCGAAACGACCTCGGTAAATCTCTCACGAGTGTGGTTCTTTTTTAGAACCATCGTCGCAAGGGCGCCGGAAGATTTATGAATTTCGAAAGCCCGTGAAATATCGATGTCGGTAATTATTTTTCCGTTGACGATCAGGAAGGCATCGTCTTCGAGCAGATGACGAGCGTTATCCAGGGCGCCGGCGGTTCCCAGGATGTCCGGTTCTTCGAGGGTGTAATCTATCCGAACACCGAACGCGCTTCCGTCGCCAAGGGCATTCATTACCGATTGCGGCTGATGGTGTAGATTTACTACGATGTCCGTGATGCCAAATCGCGCAATATATTCAGCAACGTAACCAACCAACGGCTTTCCAAGAAAAGGAATTGCCGGTTTTGTTCGGTCGATGGTTAATGGAAAGAGCCGCGTTCCGAAGCCTGCGGCAAGGATCATTGCTTTCATTGTGCGGATCGTGACCAGCCTCGAAGGAGGGAATCAGGCTAGAAACACTTTACGAGAAACGGCCGGATTCTACAACCAAAAAATCCGACCGACAACAGCGTCTTTGATCGATTCAGAAAAGAGAACTCTGGGAATTTTCGAAAACTGCGCCGCGAAGCGGAACGACTTAGTTTGTCTTTAAGCGGTTTCACCTCTATCGTCTTGGCGGGTGCGAATGTTCGACCGATCGAACCAGCCAGCTGCACCACTCAAATGTCGGCTCGCCTTTGTGAGGCTGCCTGGATCGTGTTCGCGAGCGCTCCCGCTGTCGAATTCTTTTTCGCAAGTTCTTGGTCGGAGACTTTCGATTTGTCGGAAAGAGAGGGCCTCGGTATCTGCTCAATCGGTACGGCCGCGGCGGAAAGTCTTCGTTCCCGATTTGTCCATTCGGATATCGTTGTCACGGACGGGCTGGCAGAGGCGATTAACGCAATCGAGCATTATTCGGGCGAACATACGCCTTCAAGCATCGTCGTGATCGATGGCCAGCCTTCGTTCTTGCCGGATCGAAGCGAAACGATATCTAAAAAGGCGATCGAAATCTGCGATGTCTATCAGGCCTGCTTTGCGGACGAACAATATGTTGCGAAGACGAGGGCGATGATCGTCGGCGGGGCATTCGACGCGGTTGCGATGTCGGTGAAAGACTTGGTCAGCTTGCTCGCGTTATGTCCGGAGATCAATCGACTTGACGACATCGATTTCTATCCGCTTGACGAGGTCGCCTCGCTCGCACTTGCTGATTTGTCACTCGGGCATCAAAGCGTTCGATAGCTTGCGCTGAATGCATACGTTAATTCACAATCATCGCCGGAAAACAATTAATGAACGATCTCGCACGTCCTAAAAACGACCGAAAGGAAATCTTCGGCTGGCTGATGTACGACTGGGCGAATTCGGCCTTTTACACCACGGTTGTCAGCGTGTTGGTCGGACCATATTTGACGGCGCTTGCGCAAGCCGATGTCGGCCGCAGCGGAACGGTTCTCGACCTTGGGCCATTCGGCTCGATCACTTCAGATAATCTTTTTACGTCAACGCTGGGCGCATCGGTGTTTCTGCAAGTTTTTTTGCTGCCGGTTCTCGGCTCGATCGCTGATTATACAAATCTCAAGAAGCGTATGATGGCGTTTTTCTGCTACGCCGGTTCGGTGGCGAGCGGGCTTTTGTTCTTCGTTAAAGGCGATTCGTATTTATGGGGCTGCGGGCTTTTGTTGACTGCAAACATTTGCTTTGCGGCGGCAAATGTTTTTTACAATGCTTTCCTGATAGATATCACAACTGAAAACCGTCGCGACCGTATATCGAGTTATGGATTCGCGACAGGATATTTGAGCGGTGTTTTGATGCTGGTGATCAATTTCGCATTGATTTCTTATTCGGAAAGCCTTGGGATTTCCGAAGGTACGGCGGTTCGCGTTTCCATCCTCGCGGCATCGATCTGGTGGGGGGCCTTTGCCGTTATCACTTTTGTGTTGGTCAAATCGCGCGCAGCGACAAGAGGCTTGCGCGAGCACTCGAATTTGGTGACGACGGGTTTTCGCGAAGTATGGAATACGCTGCGCGAACTTTACGGGCTGAAATATACGTGTCTTTTCCTGATTGCATATTTGTTTTATAACGACGGAATTCAGACAGTAATTCTCAACGCTTCCGTTTTTCTTTCACAGGAATTGTTCGTGACGAGAGGATTGGAAACGAGTCAAACGTTTCTTATCGGCATTTTCTTCGTTGCTCAAATATCGGCTCTTGTCGGCGCGTTAATC
>JBHENZ010000198.1:0-9684 GCA_046261815.1 Pyrinomonadaceae bacterium
TGTGCCTCAGCCCAATCGGCTTCTGCGTCGATAAATGATTTTAACCCAGAATAAATTTTCTTCATTTCATCGAGCGTGAGTACGCCGCATTCTTCGACATATTTTTCATAACGCTTTACCGGATCATTATGTTCGGCCCACCAATCTATTTCGCCTGCCGGTACATATGCCTGATTGTCATGCTCCGCATGGCCTTTGCGGCGATAGGTGTGAGCCTCTATCATGACCGATCCGTTACCACCGCGTGCATATGCGACCGCTTCTTTCATTGTCTCGTAACATTCGATCACATCGTTCCCGTCGACCGATAGCCCCTTAATTCCATAGCCGACGGCTTTCTCGACAAAGGCATCACATGCGGCCTGATCACGCGTTGGGGTCGAATAAGCGTAGCCGTTGTTTTCGATGACAGTGATCAGCGGCAGTTTTTGTACAGCGGCGAAATTGACGCCTTCGTGAAAGGCTCCCGTTGAGCTTGCTCCTTCGCCAATATACGCGACCGCCACCCGATCTTCTTTTTTCATCCGCGCGGCGAGCAAAATTCCTGCCATGACCGGGATCATATCGCCAAGATGCGAGATCGGCCCGACAAACCCTTTTTCGAGATCGGCAAAATGAAATTGCACGTCGGTCGCTCGGCTCGGCGCGTTCGCGCGGCCGAGATATTGCAGAAAGATGGTACGCGGCTCGATGCCTTTTACAAAGCACGCGCCGATATCGCGAATCAGCGGTGCGATAAAATCTTGCCGCTCAAGCGCGTAAGCCGTTCCGACGGCCGTCGCTTCTTGCCCTAAAGATGTAAAAACGCCGCCGGTCAGTTTCGACTGCCGCTTCATTGCGACGGTCTTTTCGTCGAACATCCGCGTGAGTTTGAGATAACGATAGAGCTCGATTTTCTGCTCGTTTGTGAGCGACGTTTCAGGGGTGCAGGAAAGCGGGCGTTCGGGTGCGGGCTTCAAAAGTTATCCTCTATTATTAGTAATTGTCGTACTGAACAAGACCACCGAAGCGCGCGGAAATTTCAATTAATCCAGCGTAACTGTACCGAAAAACCTGCGTCCGACAAATCCAGTCGGCCCAACCGCCCATGCCATTTTTCTCTCATCGGCAGCGACCGAATTTAGATTCTGCGAGTCTAGCTTCGCCCACGTTCTCCCTCGGTCCGTGCTGATATTCGAGCCATTCGTGCCGACGGCGATCAAGGTCTTATCGTCGATATATGTTGCGCCCGATCGATACCCGGTCAATCCAACCGATCTTTTCCAAGTTTTTCCACCGTCATTGGTAAACGCCGAATTTTCCGTCGCTTGCTCTGGCTTTTCGTAATTACCGCCGACGATCACTCCGTTCCTTGCGTCGCGCATCGCAATCGAAAAAATCCCGCTGCCTGCCGTACCTTTGATGATCGGAGTATTTGCGACCGTCCACGTCACGCCGCGGTCATCGGAACGGAATACTCGGGCATCAGTACCGCCTGAGACAAGAAATGCCGTTGTCTTGCTTTGAGTAACGAGACACGTTCCACTCGCGGCAAACGCCGCTTCGCCGTCTTTGGCCGCCGGCATTTTATTACTGACGATTTGTTTCCACTTAGCGCCGCCGTCGGATGTCGAGATCAAAACGTAATGCCCATCGACCGGATCACTCATCGCGAGGCAATTGACTCGATCCCAACAAGCGATCGCGTCGAAAAAAGCTTTCTCGTTTTTATTCGTGAATTGCGGTTGCCACATCGCGCCGCCGTCGGTCGTTTTATAAATTCGCGAGTTCTCGCCGTTGCCGATGCTCAAGATATAAGCCGTATTCGCGTCGAACGCCTCGATGTCGCGAAAGTCGAGCTTTTCCGCACCGGGCACGACGATCACGTTCCACGTTTTTCCGGCATTGACCGTCCGAACCACTGTTCCGCCCGTCCCGCTCGCCCACACGATATTTTCGTTCACGACCGAAAGCCCGCGAAGATCGGCGGTCGTATTTATAGACTGCTTGATCCACTGAGCCGAGGCCGCTGAGGCCGAGAAACAGATCAGAACCGCTGAAAAAAGGATTTTCATTTTCTATGATATAAGCTATCGGCTAACAGTAACTCTTTAAAGACGTCCCTTGAAAAACTAGCTGACAGCTCGTCGCTAATGGCGGATCTAATACACCATCCTTGCCTTGACCGTTCCTTCGACATCTTTTAACAATTCAAAAGCTTCTTTCGACAGCTTCGATTCGACATCGAGGATAACGTAACCGATCGCGTCGTTCGTCTTCAAATATTGCCCGACGATGTTGATGTTGCGGTCCGAAAGACGCGAGTTTATTTCGCCCAGCACGCCGGGAATATTTCGGTGAATGTGCAAAATACGGTGCGTGCCGGCCTGCGGTGGCAAGTTTACCGGGGGCACAGTGTGCGAGCCTTCGCTTGTGCCGAGCTCGAGATATTTCACGAGCTTGGCAGTGACATCGAGACCGATGTTCGCCTGTGCCTCTTCGGTCGAGCCGCCGATGTGCGGGGTCAGGATCACGTTTGGCAGATTCTGCAGCGCACACGCGAAAGCGTCGCCGTTCTTTTCCGGCTCGTCGGGAAATACGTCGACTGCGGCTCCCGACAGCTTGCCGGACTTGATCGCTTTTCTGAGCGCATCCAAGTCGACGACCTCACCGCGGCTGTAATTGAGCAGTATCGAGCCCTTGCGCATCGACTTGATCGCGTCGGCGTCGATCATCTTCCGCGTGGTCGCGTCCGACGGCACGTGCAGCGTTACGATATCCGATTGTTTCAATAACTCGCGCAGTTCGCGGATTTGCTTCGCATTGCCGTGCGGCAGCTTCGTCGCAATGTCGTAGTAACAGACGTGCATCCCCAAAGCCTCGGCCATTATCGAGACCTGAGAACCGATATTGCCATAGCCGACGACCCCAAGTGTTTTCCCGCGCAATTCAAAACTGCCCTTCGCTTCCTTGAGCCAAACGCCCTGATGCGCCGCCGCGTTCTTGTCCGGAATCCGCCGCATCAGCATCACACATAACCCGATTATAAGCTCCGCCACCGAACGCGTATTCGCGTGCGGCGCGTTGAAAACTGCGATCCCTTTTTCGGCCGCCGCCTTCAAATCGACTTGATTCACCCCAATGCAGAACGCACCGATCGCCAGCAGCTTATCCGCCGCCTCGATCACGTTTTTTGTGATTTGCGTTTTGGAACGGATGCCGAGCAGGTGAACGCCTTTGATCGCCGCCGTTATCAATTCACTCTCGGTCAAAGCTCCGTCCCGACGCGCGACATCTGTGTAACCGTCGTTCTTCAACTCGTCAACTGCCGAATCCGAAACGTTTTCGAGCAAAAGTATTTTTATCTTGTTACGGGGATACGAGGTATGATTCACGGCCATAAAAAAGGCGATTATAGCAAAAAAAGTGAAAGAAGTATTTTGCGATTTGAGCGGCTAATCAAGTTCGGCAAATGCAATAAGCTTACGTTTCTCGGTATGGCGTTAAATGGTGCTGCGCGTTCAAGCCAATACGTCGAAGCAGGTCCTGAAACCGCGAATCATCGCGAAGGGAATCAAAGCGCGGCTCTACATTCAGCCAGATCAGCCAGGGCTTGCTCACATATGAATCGTCAAATCGTGCACGCCTTCGGCCGCTTCCATCACGGATTCGGAGACAGTCGGGTGGGCGTGCATGATGCGGCCTAGTTCGTCGGCGGTGGTTTCGAGAGCCATGCCGACGCAGGCTTCGGCCAGCAGCTCGGTGGCGTGCGGGCCGATGATGTGGACACCGAGGACCTCGTCGTATTTTTTCTCGGAGACGATCTTGACGAATCCGTCGGTCTCGCCGAGGATGCGTGCCTTGCCGGAGGCGCTAAAAGGGAATTTGCCGATTTTGACGTCGTAGCCGGCCTCTTTCGCCTTGGCTTCGGTGAGCCCGACGCTCGCAACTTCGGGGTCGCAGTATGTGCAGTTGGGGACGAGGTTGAGCTTGATCGGCTCGACCTTTTTGCCGGCGATCTTCTCGACGACCATAATGCCTTCTTTTGACGCGAGGTGGGCGAGCCACGGGGTGTCTATGCAATCGCCTATGGCGAAGATTCCTGGTTCATCCGTTTCGCAAAATTCGTTGACCTTTATCGTACCGCGCTGACTGCTAATGACTTTCGTGTTTTCAAGCCCCAGATTTTCGGTATACGGCATACGGCCGACCGCGACGAGCAGCATCTCGGGCTCGAAATTTACCGCGTCGCCTTTCGCGTTCTTGCCCGAAACCTTAACGCTCTTTTTGGTTCTTTCCATCTTGTCGAGCTTGATGCCGATCTCGGTTTTGATGCCCTGTTTTTTGAAGGCACGCGCAAGCTCTTTGGAAATATCGGCATCTTCGATCGGGACGATGCGATCGAGCAATTCGACGACCGTCGTATCGCAGCCAAAGCGTGCATAGACGCTCGCGAATTCCACGCCGACGGCGCCCGATCCCATGACGATCATCGATTTCGGAACGCTCGTCAATTCCAAAATATGGTCTGAATTTACGACCTGCTTACCGTCAGTTTCAAAACCCGGAATCGGCCGCACAACAGAGCCGGTGGCGATGATGATATTTTTCGATTCGGTTGTTTCCTTTTTGCCGCCATCGAGCGCAACTTCGACCTTGCCTTTGCCGAGAATTTTGCCATGACCATTAAGAATCGTGACCTTGTTCTTTTTCATCAGATAGCCGACGCCCGACGAATTTTTGGCGACGACATCCGATTTGTATTTCTGCACGCCGGCCCAGTCGTAGCCGAGATCTTTGACTTTGAGACCGAAATGCTCGAATTCGCCGGCCTTTTGATAAAGATGCGCGGCGTTTAGCAACGCTTTTGTCGGAATACAGCCGCGAAGCCCGCATGTGCCGCCGAGACGCTCGTCTTTTTCCCTTTCGATAAGGGCGACTTTCAGGCCAAGCTGCGCGGCACGCACGGCCGAGACGTATCCGCCCGGGCCGGAGCCTATGATAGTTACGTCAAATTTTTCAGCCACTTAATTCCTCTAAAACAAAGATTTAACCACCTTTACACAATATAAGAATTTCCGGCAAAAACAAAAGCGGCCAAGTTTTTCTGCCTTTGCCGATAGTATTGAGAGACTTATTTTATTCAATCCAGATAATCTAATGTTTTGTACTGGGATTTTCTCGGCCTTTTTAATCTGCCCAACGTCTTAGTTATATTTCTTCTTGTGTTCAAGCAGGTTGCCGCAAAGGGAATAACCAATGAATAAGCCGGTTTTATTGCTGATTGTCTTTGCAATTTGCTCCGCGTCGTTCGTTTCACCGCTGCCGCAGCGCGTGTCGGCTGCCAATTGTACGCGAACTTCGATGGGATTCATTCCTATCAACGATTTGGGAGCCGGAACATACAACGGAGCCCAGGGCGGACTTTATCCAGGCGGCGGCAACACGCGTCCGGCGGCGCACGAAAGCGGAGGAATGGGGCAGGCGCTCGCGGTGCGACCCCTAGGCGCAGACGGGCAGCCGAGCACAGCCGGCAAGATCGTCCTGCTTTCGATCGGAATGTCGAACACAACCCAGGAATTTTCCACCTTCAAACCGATTGCCGACGGCGACTCGCAAAAGAACCCCAATCTTGTCATTGTCGACGGAGCACAAGGCGGCAGAGACGCTATTGACTGGGCCGATCCGAACGATTCTACATGGATAAACGTCAACACTCGTCTCACCCAGGCTGGTGTCAGTGCGTCACAGGTTCAGGCCGTCTGGCTAAAGCAGCAGATCAGAGGCGACGATCTCGGCATTTTTCCAGCCGGTACCTATACCTTGCGAGACGCATTGCGCGAGATTGTCCTGATCGCCAAAATAAAATATCCGAACCTGCGTGTTCTCTATCTTTCAAGCCGTTCGTACGGCGGCTACTCAACCGTTCTGCGTGGAACGGGAGCATACGAAAATGCATTTGCAATCAAGTGGCTGATCGAAGAGCAAATAAACGGCGACCCTAGGCTCCTTTACACGGGTAGCAATCCGCCCGCTCCCTGGATAGCCTGGGGCCCTTATTTTTGGGCTGACGGACTTACTCCGCGAAGTGACAGCTTGACGTGGGACTGCTCGGATTTTAACGATGACGGCATTCATCCCTCCGTCGCGAGCGGACGCCCAAAAGTGGCTCAAATATTGCTGAATTTCTTTAAGAGCGACAGCACGGCCCGGGCCTGGTTTCTTAATTCATCTTCCGCCGCAGTTTCGGTTAGCGGTCGTATCACAATTCAGGATGGTCGCGGAGCGTCCAAGGCTCTTGTAAGACTTACCGATGCCGGCGGTCTAATCCGCTATGCGGTCACAAACCCTTTTGGCTATTACCGTTTTGCCGGTGTCCCGTCGCCTGCCACCTATACCCTACATATTTCGCACAAAAAATATCAATTTACCTTTCCGCAGCAGCTGACCGTAAACGGGCCAATGGAAAATGCTGATTTTACCGGTTTTTGAAACCGCACGGCCAAAAGCGGCGGGTTTTCATTGCCGTAAAGACGATTCTCTATACTTAAATAAAACGACTCTATATTGCTTTGGGTTGCCACAGGCCGCTGAAGCCAGTTTCGAACGGTGGCGTTATGTACGGCGTTTCAAAAGCCTGACTCAACGGCCGGTGGCTCTGAAAGATTTAGGGTAAAATATAAACCTGATGAATGTGTCCGAACCAGCGCAAATGAAAAAAAACACACGTATTGAAACGGATTCGATGGGCGAGATCGAGGTGGAGGCGGATGTTTATTGGGGAGCCCAGACCGAGCGAAGCCTAAAGCATTTCGATATCGGTTTCGATGTGATGCCGCGCGAGGTGATCCGCGCGCTTGGGATACTGAAAAAGGCGTCGGCGATTGTAAATAACGATCTTGGCAAGCTGCCGGACGATAAACTGAAGCTGATCGTTCAGGCGGCGGACGAAGTGATCGAAGGAAAACTTGACGCGCATTTTCCGCTTCGCATGTGGCAAACGGGTTCGGGCACGCAGACGAACATGAACTCCAACGAGGTGATCTCGAACCGCGCGATCGAGATTGCCGGCGGCGAAATGGGCTCGAAAACACCCGTTCATCCAAATGACGACGTCAACAAATCACAATCGTCTAACGATACATTTCCGACGGCAATGTACATCGCGGCCGCAGAACGACTCACGGCCTTGATTCCCGAAGTTCAAAAGGTGAGCGACGCAATCAAGGCCAAGTCAAGCGAATTCGCCGATGTCGTCAAAATCGGCCGCACGCATTTGCAGGACGCGACGCCGGTTACGGTCGGGCAGGAGTTCGGCGGCTGGGCGAATTTGATCGACCGCGACATTGAAAGATTGAAGCTCGTGATGCCTGGCCTTCTCGATCTCGCCATCGGCGGCACAGCCGTCGGAACCGGCCTCAACGCACATCCCGAATTCGCGACGCGAGCGGCCGCGAAGATCGCCGAGCTCACTGGTTTGCCGTTCAAATCGCACCCCGACAAGTTCGCTGCGCTCTCGGCGCATGATGAGATCGTTTTCGCGTCGGGCGGGCTGAAAACACTTGCCGCATCGTTAATGAAGATCGCCAACGACATCCGCTGGCTTGCATCGGGCCCGCGGTGCGGAATTGGCGAAATCAGCTTGCCTGAAAACGAGCCCGGCTCGTCGATCATGCCCGGCAAGGTCAACCCGACGCAGTCTGAAGCGATGACTATGGTCGCCGTTCAGGTTTTCGGCAATGATGCGGCCATCGGCTTTGCCGGGTCGCAAGGAAATTTCGAGCTGAACGTTTTCAAGCCCGTCATGATCCACAATTTTCTGCATTCAATCAGATTGATTCACGGTGCGTGCCACGGCTTCGTCGCTTACTGTATCAACGGCATCGAACTCAACCGCGACCGAATCGACCAGTATCTGAAAGATTCTCTAATGCTCGTCACAGCCCTTAATCAACACATCGGATACGACAACGCCGCCAAAATAGCCAAAAACGCGCACAAGAAGGGAGTTTCGCTCAAGGAGTCGGCTATCGAGTTGAAATTATTGACCGGGGAGAAATTTGATGAGCTCGTAAAGCCCGACGAGATGACGCATCCGTAAGGGTCGTCGAATAGAACCGATAAGGCGAAGACTAGGCATCGATTCAGAAGGTTACTGCAGAAAAAGAAGAAAAATGAGGAACGAAGAAAGAATTGGAAAACGGTATTTTTTGAAAATTTCCCTGCAAATGGAGCATCACACCGCTCGCATTAACCGTCGCAGTAATTGTAAATGCCGGAGATAATGTTCGATTCGTTTTCCGTGCAGCACGAGGGACCCGACGGGACGATCAAAAATCGCCGCCTCGGCTTGCTCGACCGAAATTGAACAAATACACAAGCACTAGAAACACCAAAATCGATCCGACAATCGCAAGGGAGGCGAGAGAAATTAATACGATTCGCAAAACGCCTTTTCCACGTTGTGGCTTCGAATCATTGACGGACGCACGCGTCTCCAAAAATGCCTGATGTGAATTCTCGGGTGGCGGGTCGATGAAAAGATGCGCAGTGTCTGAAACGCCTTGAGGAACTGGTGCGGGGGCGGCCGTTTCATCCGAGGCGTCTGCGGCCATCGCCGCTGCGGTCGAATCGAATGTTTGTTTTTCAAAGTTGTGCGGAAGAACGCCGCTCGTCCGCCGAAAAACCGGCTCGGGCATTTTCCACTCAGCATCCGGCTTATCAGGCGACGCCGTGTCGGTCTCGTGCGGGTCGGTCGAGGCAAGTTTCTCCTCTTGTTTCATCCTCTCAAAGTCTCCGCGTTAATCGGGCAAATCCAAAACATCCGATCTGGTAATGATGCCCGTCACTCGTTTGAAGTCTTCGATCAAGACGGCCGGCGAAGATTGAAGCTTCGAGCGAATTATGGTCACGCTGGTATCCATTTCGACGACTGGAAAACTTTCATCCATCACATCGCTGACCGGCGCATTTATCAGATCGCGATCGGCAAGCAATTTTGCCAGCACACGGCTTTCGCGCAAACTTCCCACCGATTGATGTTCTTCAATAACCGGTAGCTGCGTCACCCCATTCTCATTCATTTTCGCCAAGGCCTCGCCGACCGTATTGGTGGGGGCGACTGCGATGATCGCCTGCGGGCTCGTGCCGTTTTTTGTCTCGGCGATTAGCCCGGCGGTTATCCGCTGGGGCTCGAGCAGGAGTTTTTCCTTCATCCATTCGTCCGAATGAAACTTTGTCAAATAGTGCTCGCCCGTGTCGCAGACGATAAATATTACGAGTCCGTTTTCGTCGAGGTCTCTGGCGATTTTCAGCACAGCCGCAAAGTTCGTCCCTGTCGAGCCGCCGCAAAAGATGCCCTCGCGCCGAGACAGCAGCCGCGCATACTCGAAAGATTCGCGATCGGTAACGTTGATGATTTCGTCGATCACATTCAGGTCGGCGTTCCCGACGGGCAAGCTTTGGCCGATGCCTTCGACGAGATAGGGCGTCGCTTCAGGGACACGGCCGGTATCCTTATACGGCTTAAAAATCGAGCCGTAAGGGTCGGCCCCTATCACCTTGATGTGCGGATTCTTTTCCTTCAGATACCGCCCGGTTCCGCTAATCGTGCCGCCGGTGCCGATTCCCGAAACAAAATGCGTGATTTTGCCTTCGGTGTCGCGCCACAATTCAGGTCCGGTCGTGGCATAATGTGCGGCGGGG
>JBHENZ010000199.1:0-11538 GCA_046261815.1 Pyrinomonadaceae bacterium
CCAAATCCAAAATCCCAATCCAAAATCACAATGGCGGAGAGGGTGGGATTCGAACCCACGGAACCCTTTTGAGGTTCACAGCATTTCCAGTGCTGCCAGTTCAACCACTCCTGCACCTTTCCGCGATGCTTTTGCCCGGGAATCACGCGGAGAAAGGCCAAAAAAAGGCCAACCGGAATATGGAAGTCTGAAGCTGGGGTCAAAAGGTGGAGATCGCTCCCCGAAACTTTTTTAACGTCGATTGGTTTCAAATCCCAAATCCAAAATCCCAATCCAAAATCACAATGGCGGAGAGGGTGGGATTCGAACCCACGGAACCCTTTCGGGCTCAACGGTTTTCGAGACCGCCCGATTCAACCACTCTCGCACCTCTCCGTCGGGCGAATCTCTGATTTTAGCTTTCGGTAAGCCAAATAATCAAGCTCGGCGAAGAAAGTCACTGTTTCGCTTCTGTGTTTTCCTTACCGTCTTGCGCGGAAAAAATTCTGCATTAACCGACGGCATTCGTCTTCCAACACCCCTGAAACGATTTCGACCTGGTGATTCAAGAGGTCACTGTCACAGAGCCTGAACCTCGTTCGGACGGCCCCGAATCGCTCATCCGCCGCGCCGAAAATGAGGCGGGTGACGCGGGCGTTGACCAGCGCACCGGCGCACATTGCGCACGGCTCGACAGTTGAGTACATCACGGTGCCCGTGAGGCGATAATTTGACAACCGCGCGGCGGCCGAGCGCAAGGCGAGAATCTCGGCATGCGCGGTCGGATCGAGGTTCGTGATCGTGCGATTGCCGGCGACCGCTAGAACATCGCCGGCGGCTGAAACAAGACAGGCGCCGATCGGAACCTCATCCATCCGGCCGGCGGTTTCGGCCGCCGCAATCGCGACGCGCATAAAAATCTCGTTGTTGTTCTCGAAATTCATTTCATAAATAAGGAAAATCCTTGCACGCGGGGGCGCTTTAGTGCGAAACTGAAAACAGAGCGCGAGGTCCGGCGCCGCCCGCGCTTCCAATCTCCTCTATTTTCTGGCTATGAAGGACGATGTTCGGCCGCGAGCACAGACTCAGACGGTCGACGACGACATTCACGTAACAAACGTTCCCGATTCTTTCCGGGCTTTCGCCGACGAAGTTCAAAAACGCCGTCAGAAGCCGAAGGCCTCGCCTGTTGCCATCGCCCAAAAACTGCTGCCCGCCGAGTTTAACATGGCGATGTCGCATTTTTACCGCGGCGAGATCCAGCGGTCGAACATCTGGCGAAATCGCCTTGATGCGACGACAAACTGGGCGGTAATTACAGCGGGTGCTACGCTTTCGTTCGTTTTCAGCTCGGCCGACAATCCGCATTTCGCGATACCGATCAATTCGATCCTTGTCTCGATCTTCCTTTTCATGGAGGCCCGTCGCTATCGTTATTACGAAGTGTGGGCGAACCGCGTCCGCGTGCTGGAGACCGGGTATTTCGCTCCGATGCTGTCGCAGCGGACGATGCCGCCTGATAAGGAATGGGCCGATCATCTTTCGGCCGATTTGTTGACGCCGCACTTTACGATTAGCGAATGGGAAGCGGTCGGCCGCCGCTTGCGTGCGAATTATCTGTGGATCTTCATCTTGCTCGCGCTCTCGTGGGCGCTGAAAATTTACATTCATCCCTGGCCGATACCGGCGGCCACAATCGAGGAAAAAAGAGCATTCATCGACGTCTTTCAACATCGTGCAACAGTCGGCATCGTACCGGGTTATTTTGTTATCACAGCCGGGATTATATTCAACTTTCTGCTATTCTTTGTTGCCGTCGGCACCCTAAAGCTGCGCGATTCTTCGAGCGAGGTTCTGCCGCTCGAAGATTTCGAATGGCACCCGCTCAAGCAGGTCTCGCAATGGGCCGGAAGCAACCTCCGACGCACGCCCTCCATACGCCGCTCGAAAAAAGCACGCCAGCGGATGCGCTCGATCCACAAGACGGATGCGTAGGCGGATTTGCCCGCGAATTAGGCGAAAGGACGCGAACGAGAGGCAAGAAATGAAGATCGAGATATGCGTATAGTTAGTCCCGCGCATTTCTCAATTGAAACTTCTGACATCCCGAATCTTATTCGCGTTCATTCGCGTGATTCGCGGGCGACTTTCTTTATTTTTCGCGAACTGATATTTTTCCTGTAATAAGTCCATCTCGAACAGGAGATTATCAACCATGTCAGTAGATCTCGAAGACCGCGGACGCTCGCTCGAAAACGAATATTTTCAGCGAAAGGAACGCGAACTTGTAGAAAAAATGAAGGCCAAGCTCGCTGAGGAAAAAACGACCAGCCTCGATTTGCAATGCCCAAAATGTGACGGCACCCTGCACGCCGCCGAATACGAAAACATCACCATCGATGTCTGCGATAAATGCTCGGGCGTGTGGCTCGATGCCGGCGAGCTCGCCCAGGTGGCGCATCACGACAAGGAAACTGGCTGGTTTGGAAAACTCTTCAATTAGCTCTCGTCAGCCTGTGCAACCTTCGCAGCCTAAAGTAAACATTTTTTATTTGGACAGATAATTAATAACTATCTGACAGTTGACTATGTTATTTAGCTTCGTGCATCGAAACGCGCCAAAGGCGGCATCATTCGTTTTTCTGCTTGCATTTGCCACCGTCGGATTTACGCAAAACTCGCCAACGCGAATCACCGAAATCCAATCCGCGCTTCAAAAACACAACCTCGACGGCTGGCTTTTTTATGATTTTCGCGGCAGCGATCCGCTGGCCCAGCGCATTTTGAACACCGGCCGATTGGGCGGCTCGCGTCGATGGTTTTACTTTGTGCCGAAAACGGGCGTGCCGGTGAAGGTTGTCCACGCGATCGAGCCGGAGCAGCTGGATGCTTTGCCAGGAACCAAATTGATCTACCGCGAGTGGCAGTTGTTGAGCGAACACATTTGTCGAATCTTTTCCTGCGACAAAAAGAAACCGGGAATGCCCTACAAGATCGCGATGCAGTATTCGCCGAACAACGATATACCTTACATCTCACGCGTCGATGCCGGAACAGTGGAGCTGGTTCGCAAGGCCGGAGGTGTGCAAATCGTAACGAGCGCCGACCTTGTACAGCAATTCGAGGCCGTTTGGACGCCCGAGCAGCTTGCGATGCACAACGAAGCCGCCGCGAAGGTTCAGAAAATCATTCTCGAAACTTTCGCCGAGATTAAACGCCGCATGATAGCGAAAGAATCGACAACCGAAATTGACATTCAACAATTTATGATAAAGCGTTACGGCGAAGAAGGCATGAACCCGTCGCCGATGATCGTCGCCGTCAACGCCAATGCGGCTTCGCCGCATTATTTCCCGACGAAAGAACGCAACTCGCCGATCAAGCGGGGCGATCTTGTATTGATTGACACGGTGACGAAGCTTAGCAAGCCGAAGGCTCCCGCCGTCGACCTCACTTGGGTCGGATACGTGGGCGAGACCGTGCCCGAAGAGTACGCGAAAATTTGGAAAATTGTTTTCGACGCACAGAAGGCGGCGTTCAATTTCGTAAAGGCCTCGTTTCAATCCGGCAAAATTATCAAAGGCGCCGAGGTGGATGACGTTGCCCGCGGGGTTATTCGCAAGGCTGGTTATGCCGACCAATTTCTTCACCGAACCGGCCACTCGATCGGCGAAGAAGGTCACGGCAACGGCGCGAACATTGACAATCTCGAAACCCGCGATTCGCGTCGCCTTATTCCCGGAACCGCCTTCTCGATCGAGCCCGGCATCTACCTCGCCGGCAAATTCGGCATTCGTTCCGAGATCGACGTTTATCTCACCGCAAACGATGCAGTAATAACTGCTCCGCACCAGACCGAGATCTTCGCTATCATGAAATAGAACTTATCTTCGAGTCTCCCTGATTTAGCCGATTACTTATTTTTTCTTCTTTCGGCGTCTACGCGGTAAAATCTCAGCCTATGCTTAATTTTGCGATGGAGACGGCTCGCGCCGCCGGGCATTTGCTGCTGGAGAAATTCGGCCGCATCACCTCCATTACGAAAAAAGGCGACATCAACCTTGTCACCGAGGCCGATCTTGCATCAGAGGCTTTGATAATTGAAAGGGTAAAATCCTACCATCCAAAACATTCGGTTCTTGCCGAAGAGGCTGGCGAGGCGGTTGTCGTAGACGGCCAGTCGGCGTGGAAATGGATAGTCGATCCGCTTGACGGCACCACAAATTACGCCCACGGCTATCCGTGTTTCTGCGTCACACTCGCCCTCGAACACGACGGCGAGATCGTCATAGGCGTTACGTTCGACCCAACACGCGACGAGCTTTTCGCCGCCGAAAAGAATCAAGGCGCGAGTCTTAACCGCCGAAAGATTCGCGTTTCGACAACTGAAAGTCTCGGCGATTCCCTCATCGTTACAGGCTTCCCCTACGATTTTAAAGACAAAAACGACTTCGGCCGCCACCTAACCGATTTTCTCCTACAGTCGCGCGGCATTCGTCGAGACGGTTCGGCCGCGATAGATTTGGCCTATGTTGCTTGCGGCCGGTTTGACGGTTTTTGGGAAGAAGGCTTGCATCCGTGGGACCTCGCCGCTGGGAAACTTTTGATCGAAGAAGCGGGCGGCGAGATCACAAACTACGACGGCTCACCATATTCGATTTACAACCGCCCGCCCGTGTGTGCCAGCAACGGCCGAATTCACAAACAAATGCTCAACATTTTGCATTAACCAACGGGCATACACAGGAACTTTGGGAGTGTGCTTTCGCCAAAGAACTACTACTTTCGCTCGTGCCTTCCGCTAAGCAATTAGTCTCGTCGTATGCTAATCTTTCATTTCTGTTTTCCTTTCGTCCTGCGTTGATTACTAAACAAGGTGAAAATGAAGAACAGGTAAAATAAAACCCGGATATGGCCTGGTTCAGACGCGACAAGCCGAAAATCGAAGAGCAGGTAGACGATCGCGACCGTACCGTTCGCACCGAAGGCATTTTCGTAAAATGTCCGGAGTGTGAAAGTCCGCTTTACAAGCGAGAGCTGAAAGAATCGCTGCAGGTTTGCACGCACTGCGACTATCATTTTCGCTTTCGAGCCCGCGAGCGGCTCGAGGCGCTTTTTGACGACGGCCTATACGAAAAACTTGACGAAGAGGTGACTTCGGGCGATCCCCTTGAATTCGTCGACACCAAGCCCTACAAGGAACGAATCGAGCAGGCGAAGGAATCGTCCGGACTTCCGGAAGCTATCGTCTCGGGAACCGGCAAGGTGGGCGGCCACCTTGTTTACGCTGGTGCGATGGATATGTCGTTTATCGGCGGCTCGATGGGCTCGGCCGTCGGCGAGAAGATCACGCGTTTGATCGAGCGCACTCTCGAAAATCGCGCCGCCGTTATTCTTTTTGCCGCATCGGGCGGAGCGAGAATGCAGGAGGGCACGCTCAGCTTAATGCAGATGGGCAAGATTTCCGCCGCGCTCTCGCTGCTTCACGCAGCGCGGCTCCCGTTCATTTCAGTCCTAACCGATCCCACAACCGGGGGCGTGACGGCAAGCTTTGCGATGCTAGGCGACGTGATTTTTGCGGAACCGAAAGCTCTGATAGGTTTTGCCGGTCCGCGTGTGATAGAACAAACGATTCGCCAGAAACTGCCCAAAGGCTTTCAGCGCAGCGAGTTCCTGCTCGAACACGGAATGGTCGACCGCGTCGTCGACCGCCGCGAAATGCGAGAGATAATAATTCGCTCACTCGATTTTATGATGAGCGAGGGAATGCAGCCGTCCTCGTCCGCATCTTGACGAACACGGACTTTTGTCCGATCTATAGCCCACGATCATGCTAACCAAAATTCTCGCCGAACTTTACACCCGCGATCTCGACAGATTAAAAACCGAGATCGAGCTATTCCGTGACGAAGCCGATCTCTGGAAGACGACCGGCGAGATAACAAATTCCGCCGGCAATCTCTGCCTGCACATCTGCGGAAACCTCCAACACTTTGTCGGCTCGGTGCTCGGTGATACAGGTTACATCCGCGATCGCGATGCCGAATTCGCCAGTCGAGACTTTTCCCGTGGCGAACTGATTTCCCAAATCGACCACACGTCAAAAATTGTAAAAGCCACACTCGGCAAACTCTCGTCCGATGATCTTGCGCGCAACTATCCGCTCAAAGTTTTCGACCACCCGATGACGACCGAATATTTTCTCGTCCATCTGACCACTCACCTCAATTATCACCTCGGCCAGATCAATTATCACCGGCGGCTCACGGCCCGAACATGAACTTTGCGAAAGCCGAAAAATACCTGCTTTCTCTCGGCAACGAAGTCTCCGCAATGAAACTGGGACTCGAGACCATGCAAAAATTGCTCGCCGCCCTTGATAAGCCGCACGAAAAATATCTAAAGGTCCAGGTCGCGGGTACAAACGGCAAAGGCTCCGTCTGTGCCTTTCTCGACGCCATCTGCCGCAGGGCCGGTATAAAGACCGGCGTAACGACATCGCCGCATCTCGTATCGATTACCGAGCGGGTGCGCATCGACGGATGCGATATAAGCGATGAAGATTTCGCGAGACACGCGACACTCGTTCGCGAAACTTCGGAAATGCTGGTCGCCGACGGCATTCTAGAAACCGTCCCGACCTATTTTGAACAGGTCACGGCCATAGCCCTCGCCGCTTTCGCCGAAGCGAAGATCGATCTCGCCATTCTCGAAACCGGCCTCGGCGGCCGCCTCGACGCAACGACCGCCGCCGAGGCTGAGATCGTCGCGATTACGCGCATCGACCTCGATCATCAAAAATATTTAGGCGATACGATCGCCGCAATCGCCGCCGAAAAAGCCGCAATAATCCGGCCCGACACGCGGGTGTGTGTCGGCCGACAACCGCCGGAAGCTTTCGTGATAATTGCAGAAAAATGCGCCGACGTCGGCGTTCGTTCAAAGACGCTGGAATCCGCGCGATGGGAAAAACCCTCGCCCGGAAAAGTAGATTTTATTATTGGAGAATTTCGGGCCGAGGAAGTTATGCTGTCGCTCGAAGGAGACCACCAATATGAAAATGCCGCGCTCGCGGTTTTAATCGCCGAACAGCTCGAAACATATTTTCCCATTTCAAAAACGGATATCATTAACGGACTCGAAAATGCTCGGCATCACGGACGTTTGGAGTGGCTTACAGATGGCAAGACAGAGATTCTGCTCGATGGTGCGCACAACCGAGGCGGAGCCGGGGCCCTCGCGAGATTCCTTAGAGTATATCTTCCCAACGCTTCAATCGCCTTGGTTTATGGCTCTATGAATGATAAGGACTTCAAATCCATACTGGAGATACTGTTGCCTTTAATAACAGATTTGATATTGACGGACATCCCGGTCCCGAGATCGATGTCTTCAGCCGATATGGCAAAAACGTTGACAACCAGCGCTAATAGAAAAGATCGCGTATTTGTCGTTAGTGAAGTTAGAGACGCGCTTGATTCGGCGATCCACCTTTCTGAAAACTACCCGGCGACCAGGCGTTCCGTGATTTTAGTAACCGGCTCTCTCTATCTCGTAGGCGAAGTGAAGAAACTCCTGCTAGCAGAGAAAGATAAAACAAGTGTTGTATAATGCGCAATAATATGTCACAGTCGCAATAAGCTCAGCCGAGAGGGTGTGACGACAAAATAGGGTAAAAGTCGGCTATTTAAGAAAACAACCGGAACCCTTGTCCCAGGGCGGAAACTCCATGCGAAAGCGTTAAATCGAACTCTTGCAATATTTACGGTTTTCACCGATTGTGAAAAGTTTTTCGCCAAGTTGAGAGACGAACGTGTAATGCCATGTTCGCTTCAATTTAGATTTCCCAAACGACCTGGGACGCCTTGGACAAAGCGATCTATTTGGGCGGCGCTAACGATCATAGTAAATTAAATACATGCACAAACTCGTACTTATTCGCCACGGTGAAAGCGAGTGGAACAAGGAAAACCGGTTTACCGGTTGGAAGGATGTCGATCTTTCGGAAAAGGGCCGGGCCGAAGCGTTGACGGCCGGAAAGTTGTTAAAGGCCGAGGGATTCGTTTTCGACGAGGCTTATACTTCGGTGCTAAAACGCGCAATTCGCACGCTTTGGATCATCCTCGACGAGATGGATTTGATGTGGATTCCCGAACACAAATCGTGGCTTCTAAACGAACGACATTACGGCGCACTCCAAGGGCTGAACAAATCCGAAATGGCAGCGCAATACGGCGACGAGCAGGTGTTGAACTGGCGGCGCAGCTTCGACAGTCCGCCGGAGGCAATGCTCGAAACCGACGAACGATGGCTCGGCAAGGATCCGCGTTACTGCACGATCGAACCCGGAAAGTTTCCGTCGACCGAATGCCTGAAGGACACGGTTGCCCGAGTCGTGCCGTATTATCAGTCCGAGATCGAAGCGAAGATCAAGGCTGGGAAACGCGTGATCATCGCCGCACACGGAAACAGTCTGCGTGCGTTGATCAAATATCTCGATTCTGTAGCAGATCACGAGATCACGCATCTGAATGTACCGACCGGCGTCCCGCTCGTATACGAACTCGACGAAAACGTAAAGCCGATCCAGAGCCGTTATCTGGGCGATCCCGCGGCAATAAAAGCAGCCCAGCAAGCCATTGCGAATCAGGGAAAAGTGAAATAGGTCGGTACCGCTCGCGGTCATGATGCAGAAGCCCGCACGTCAGTAAAGGCGTTCAGGCTTAAGTTGAATATTACGCCCCCGCCGACGCTCACGCTTTTGCATCAAATCCCCAACCGCTACCGCAGGTGATACTTAAAAAGTATGTTCTGGCGCAAATTCGTTTTCGTCGCACTAATCTTCTTGACCCTTTCGCCGATCGGTTCACCGCCGATCGCACTCGCCATAGGCCTGCTTCTCGCCCTGACGGTAGGAAATCCATACCCGAATGTTGTCGGTACACCGACTCGCATTCTGCTTCAGGCTTCGGTTGTTCTGCTTGGCTTCGGAATGGATATTAAGACTGTTTACCGAGCCGGAAGCGACGGAATTCTATTCGCGATCGCGACGATTTTTGGAACACTCGGCCTCGGTTTTCTACTTGGCCGATTGTTAAAGGTCGACGACAAAACCTCGAGCTTGATTTCGTCCGGAACGGCCATTTGCGGCGGGAGCGCGATCGCCGCCGTCGCACCTGCAATCGATGCCGACAGCGACCAGGTTTCGGTATCGCTTGGCACAATATTCGTTCTTAATTCGATCGCGCTTTTTCTTTTCCCGCTTATCGGTCATGCGATCGGTTTAAGCCCGAATCAATTCGGAATTTGGGCCGCCATCGCGATTCACGATACGAGCTCGGTCGTCGGCGCATCCGCCGCGTATGGCGCGACGGCGCTAGCGGTTGCAACAACCGTCAAGCTCACCCGCGCCTTGTGGATCGCGCCTATTGCATTAATGTTCGCGATGCTCTTTCGCAAAGCCGAGGGCGATCGCAAAATAATAACCGCGATTCCTTGGTTCATTTTTCTTTTTTTAATCGCGACGCTAATACGCACCTATGCTCCGTCATTCCTTTTACCGAGCTTTTTTGATTCGCTCGTAAATCTCGCAAAGGCCGGTTTGACGGTTACGCTTTTCTTCATAGGAGCGAGTCTCTCGATAAAAACGCTTCGCCTGGTTGGATTTCGTCCGCTGCTCCAAGGCGTCGTTCTTTGGCTGGCGATTTCGATTGTTGGTTTAATCGCTGTGATGAGGCTGGTATAAATATTAAGGCGACGGCGAATCGCCCTTCGCCGCCGCAGTATTCCCATTAATCGAAAAATTTAATTCGGCGTCAAAACGACCTTTCGCCACGTATCTTTTTCGGTATTGAATTTGTCGTAGGCTATCGGAGCCTCGCTCAGCTTCATCCTGTGCGAAATTATAAAGGTGGGATCGATCTCGCCGGACTGGACCGCCTCCAACAATCTCGGCATATACCGGTGCATATGTGTCTGACCCATCTTGAAAGTAAGGCCCTTGCCGAACGCTGCTCCGAAATTGAATTTATCGAGAAATCCGCCATAAACCCCTGGCACCGACACGGTTCCGCCTTTACGACAGCAAAAAATTGCTTGTCTCAATGCGTGCGGCCGGTCGGTCGCGAGATACGTTGCTGCCTTGGCGTAATCCAGTAGCGCGTCGGGCGACGTCCCGTGCGATTCGAGGCCGACGGCATCGATGCAAGAGTCCGGCCCGCGGCCGCCGGTCAATTCCAGCAGCCGGTCGTAAACTTCTTCTTCGTCAAAATTGATGGTGTAAAGGTTTTCGTTGTGCTGTCGTGCCAATTCCAACCTTTCCTCGTAATGATCGATAAGGACAACCTGTTCGGCCCCGAGCATAAATGCCGATTTTACGGCGAACTGCCCAACCGGGCCGGCCCCCCAAACAGCCACCGTATCGCCTTCTTTAATGTCGCAGTTTTCTGCGGCCATATATCCGGTCGGAAAAATGTCCGACAAAAACAATACCTTCTCGTCCGGAATTCCATTCTCGATCTTTAACGGCCCGACGTCGGCAAACGGTACGCGAACATATTCGGCCTGTCCGCCGGCGAAACCGCCGTACATGTGCGAGTATCCATACAATGCCGAGCCAGAATATCCAGCGAGTGTCTCGAGCGTTTCCGGATACGGATTGGAGTTGTCACATAGCGACCACTGTTCTTTCTGACAGAAGAAACAGCTCCCGCATGAGATCGTAAACGGCACGACCACCCGATCGCCGATCTTCAAGTTTGTTATCGGGGACCCAATTTCGACGACCTCGCCCATAAATTCGTGCCCGAGAATGTCGCCTTTTTCCATCGTCGGAATAAATCCGTTATACAAATGCAGATCCGATCCGCATATCGCGGTCAAAGTAATTTTTATTATCGCGTCGCGCGGATTCAAAATTTCCGGGTCCTTTACGTTTTCGACCCTCACGTCATGTTTGCCGTACCAACAAATCGCTTGCATCTCTATTTCTCCCTTTGTTCTACTTCACGGGTCGTGATCCTAGTTTGTGAGCGGAAAAGGCCAACTTCGACATGATTTCAGCCGACTCGTGTCACGATGGCGTGTTCTCATTCTTCGCGAGGATGCCAAACTCCGCTAGGAACTTTTCCGCCAATTTCTGCCAGTTACGAGCCCCCCGGCTTAGGCCCCGGCTCGCATGGTCTTCGTCCTCGCGGGTTCGCGCCCTGAGCTCTGACCTTCTATCGTTATGATTGAGCCAGTTTCCATCAATCTCTTAAACCTGCGAAGATCTTCGGCCAGCTGTGACCTTGGGTCTTCGCCGAGCAACCAGGCCAGCCACTCGCCAACTTTACCGCCTGGAGCCTCGTAGGTAAGCGAGACTTTCACCTCGGTTCCGCGGTTGACTGTAGGCCGGAATTCAACGACTCCGGAATTCGCGATATCAGCGTTCCCAACTGATTTCCAGCCGACGCGCTCATTCGCCACATCGCTCGTCAATTCGGCGTCCCACTCGACCGACATGCCGAGAGGAGCCTTAGCCTTCCAATGCGACATTTTCTCGTCCTTTACGGTTACCGC
>JBHENZ010000200.1:0-3289 GCA_046261815.1 Pyrinomonadaceae bacterium
TCTTTCACATCAACGGCGACGACCCCGAAGCGGCGTATCGCGTAATGCAGATCGCCCTTGATTACCGCCGCGAGTTTGACAAGGATGTGGTGCTTGACCTTGTCGGCTTCCGTCGGCTCGGTCATAACGAGGGCGACGAGCCGTCGTACACGCAGCCCGTGATGTACGCCCGGGTAAAGGCGCATCCGGGAACGCGCGAGCTTTATGCAAAACAGCTCGTTCGCGAAAACATAATCACGGAAGACGACCTCAAACAAATGACCGGTAAAACGGTCGAGAAATACGAAGGAGTTTTGCAGCGCGCGAAAGACATCGCGGCAAACCAGCCGGCTAAAACCGAGCTGCCGCCTGCCATAGTCGACGAAGACGGCTCAGTTATTCTCGAAACCGCGGCAAATGCCGAAACGCTTCGACAGGTTGCCGAAAAGATCTCGCTCGTTCCCGAAAGTTTTCACGTCAATCCAAAGATGGTCGGGCAGCTCGCGAAGCGTGCGAAGATGGGCGAGGGGAGCACGCCGATGGACTGGGGATTTGCCGAAGCGATGGCGATCGGCTCGCTCGTACTTGAAGGCAACGCCGTGCGTCTGAGCGGCCAGGATTCGGGCCGCGGCACATTCTCGCAGCGGCACGCGTCGATGTACGATACGCTAACCGGCAAGCGGTGGTCGCCACTGACAGAACTAAAAAATGCCGAAAGGCCCGAGGCGCGGTTTTACGTCTTCGACAGCAGCCTGTCCGAGCAGGGCGTGCTGGGTTTTGAATACGGTTATTCGGTTTTGGCCAAGGACAACCTGGTCGCATGGGAAGCGCAGTTCGGCGATTTTTCGAACGGCGCACAAGTGATCATCGATCAATATATCGCCGCCTCCGAAGATAAGTGGCAGGAACGCTGCCGCCTCGTGATGCTCTTGCCGCATGGATACGAAGGTCAGGGACCCGAGCATTCCTCGGCGCGGCTTGAGCGATTTTTGCAGCTTTGCGCGGAAAACAACTTGCAAGTTTGCTACCCGACTACGCCCGCGCAGTATTTTCATTTGTTGCGGCGGCAGGTGAAGCAGGAAATTGTGCGGCCGCTAATCGTAATGACGCCGAAAAGCTTGTTGCGTCTTCCGGCCGCGGGTTCCACGATGGACGAGCTGACAAAGGGTGGATTTCGGCCGGTGGTCGACGACACAAAAATCGATGACGTGAATGCGATACAACGCGTTGTCGTATGCAGCGGCAAAGTTTATTACGATCTTGACGCGGCACGCGATGAATCTGGAGATAGCCGGGTTGCCGTCGTGAGGCTTGAACAGTTTTATCCATTCCCGGGAGATGCACTAAAGCAGATTTTCGCAAAGTATCCGAACGCGGCCGAGATCTTGTGGACGCAGGAGGAACCGCAAAACATGGGCGGCTGGATGTTCGTCGAGAATCGCCTGCGGGAAATTAAGCCTGAGTCGGCGACGCTGCGGTATGTCGGTCGTGCCCCGTCAGCCTCGCCTGCGACTGGTTCCTACACCATTCACGAACTCGAGCAAAAACGACTTGTCAACGAATCGCTGCTAACCGAAACTGACGAAATCTCGACAGCCAGCGAACCGGAAGTTTCGGAAAAGATCGCCCCGGCCGGGGCTTAAGCCGTGGGAGGCCCGCCCAATAAGTTAAGCGCGCGCGATAACGAAAGCCTTTAGATTTTGTCCCCGTGTCCCCAGACGGTTTCACACGTGCTGATCCGGCCTCATTGCGGAAGCGCGCACGTAAGTAAGGGCGAAATGCGCAAGTTGTTACATACGTGCTGGCTACCGCAGTTTTAATACATTCACCCGACCTTTTTTCTTTTTTGATTTAGATATAAAATTCCTGCATCTAAGGGCACGGGCCTCGCACCTGAAATGAACTCAGTATTTAAGATTGCATATATAACAGTGGCGATTTGCGCCGCGCACGCCGCCACCGGTTGCGGAACAAGCGACGCAACCACGCCGATCGCTGTGGCCGACAATCTCGAGGCCCACGAAAAGCAATCGGCCGTACAGACTGGAACGATCACAATTGCGGCGGTCGGCGATATTCTGCTCGGGTCGACGTTTCCAAACGATTCCCGAATGCCGCCGAACGACGGTGCGGATTTGCTAAAAGACGTAACGCCGATCTTGTCGGAGGCCGATATCGCCTTTGGCAATATGGAAGGGCCGATCATCGATGGCGGCGTTTCGGAAAAATGCCCACCGCCCAAAATTCCCAAACCGCTGTTGCCTGGCGAAAAACCCGCGAAGCCCGAACCGATTCGCTGTTTTGCGTTTAGAATGCCGACACGTTACGCAAAGTATTTAAAGGCCGCCGGCTTCGATGTTCTTAGCGTAGCAAACAATCACGCTCTCGACTTCGGCGACGAAGGCCGCACGAGCACGCGCAAAACGCTGGACGAATTGGGAATCGGACACGCCGGCAGCGATCGTACGCGTTTTTCGACCACGTATCTGGAAGTCGAGAATCTTACCGTTGCCTTTATCGGCTTTGCCCACAACGCCGTTTCGCCGAATGTAAACGAGCTCGCAGCGGCCCGTCGATTTGTCCTTGAGGCTGATAAAAAAGCGGACATTGTCGTCGTCTCATTTCATGGCGGGGCAGAAGGTGTCGCGGCGCAGCGTGTCCCGCAAGCGACCGAGATTTTCTTTACGGAAAATCGAGGCAATCTGCCCTTATTCGCACGTACCGTCATCGACGCCGGCGCCGACCTCGTTCTCGGCCACGGGCCGCACGTCCTCCGCGGCATGGAAATCTACAAAGACCGCCTCATCGCGTACAGCCTCGGCAACTTCGCCACCTACGGCTGGTTCTCGCTCAAGGGCGAAACCGCATTGACGATGATCCTCGAAACCACCCTTAACCCCGACGGATCGCTGCACTCCGCCCGCATCCATCCCGCAAAACAAGTTAACGGGGGCGTTCCCGTTCGGGACGCATCAGGCGCCGCGATCAAAAAAGTGCGGCAGCTTTCGAACGCCGATTTCGCAGCGACCGCACCAAAGATTGCCGACGACGGAACAATACATCGCCCCTGATTTTATTGCCGCAATCCAACGACTTAGCAGCGGACGAAATCGTCGATGTTAATACGCACAATTTGCCGTATTATCAACGACGTATACGGTTAATAAGTAGTTAGCCGCTTTTTGAGTTTATGGAACTTGTAACAATCCTATTTTTGATTTTATTTCTTGTCGCAATTCCTCTGATTTTGTTGAAAATTGTTGGTGAACAATACGGAAGCGATTTAAAAATCTCAAAAGCGTTATTCAAA
>JBHENZ010000201.1:0-6122 GCA_046261815.1 Pyrinomonadaceae bacterium
GTCTTGCCGCCAAATTCTTCAAGAATTCGCCGGTGATACGGGTAGTAAGGCTCGAAAACGAGTGCCGACTTGCCTTTCAGAAAGCTTTGCGCGATGCCGATCAATGCCCCTGTTCCGCCATTGGTGACCATCAGTTCGAACGGTTTTGCGTTCGGATCAACATCGATAGTGTTAAAGGTACTAATCTTATCGGCAATCGCCTTTCGCAGGCTCGCATCGCCCTCGCTGCCGCCGTAATGGTTTTGGCTTGCGGCAATTATTTCAGCCGCTTCTTTAGCAAGCCGCGGATCGATCGGCAGCTCCGATTGGCCCTGCACAAGGTTTCCGCTTGGTGGAACCAGTCTCGTAATTGCTCTAATGTCGGGCTTTATTTTCTTAACCTTTGCTTCGGACATAAGAGAATAAAATAACAGAAAAAATCCGCCGCCGCATCGCCGACGATAACTCTGCGGCCAAAATTCGGGATGTATATGAGGGCTTTGCAGAAGTCCGCACGCTAATAAGGGCGAGAGGCTCAACTCGAATTATCCGCTCTTACTAATTACTACGTCCGGGCGTATGCAATTGCTTACCGACGAAAGGACTGCCTCTCACCCAAAAACGCCACGGCATGTCCGCGAACTCTTCCGCATAATCGATTCCGACGCGGGTTCCGGTCGCGATTTCATCGTCTGCGAACGTTCGAAACCCCTCCAACCAAATGCGGTCTCCGGTCAAGTCTTCGCCGTTCAGGCCTCGGTCAATGGCGAGGGCGATGCATAGCTTGCCCGGACCGGAAGTCAGGTTCTTGTCCGGCATTTTTCCCCGGCGCTCACGCATAATTTCGATGCCCTCTACGGGCACAACCCCTCGAATCAGGCTTACGTGAGGCTGATCCGCCAATCCTGTAACCAGATTTAGCTGATAATACATTCCATAAATAAAAAAAACGTAAACTCGACCGCCGGCGGCATAAGTGATCTCGTTTCGCGTTGTCCGCCGACCGGCGTACGAGTGCGCGGCCTTGTCGATAACCCCAAGATAGGCCTCGGTTTCGACGATCATGCCGGAAACACGCGTGCCGTCGGCAGACGGGACGACGAGCAGCTTACCGAGTAATTCTCGCGAAACGCGGATCGCGTCCTCACGCTGGTAAAAGGTTAGCGGAAGCTTTGGTTTCTTCATAAAAATTCGGCAGCGCACGATTATCCGGAACGAGTCTGCTTCGCTCCTAAATAGCAGAACACGTATTGCGTATCACAGGCCGATAAGGCCGAATTGTCCGAAAATTATACGCGAACGGGGTCGCTATTTTAAGCACAATTATCAATCCAAAGCACGGAAGAACTCGCAATGATTATTAATGATTTGATCGACCCGTACGTGGCCGAATGCACCGAGGACACCACACTCGAATAGGCTTACAAACTTATTGACGGCAACGAGCATCGATTTGCCGTAGTTATCGACAGCCCGTCGCATCGGCGCCCGATAGGTATCGTCAGTGAGCGCAGTATCTGCGCCCAAATTGTCGGTAAAGGCAAGAATTCCCGCGGCTTGACCGCAGGGAGCGTTATGGAGTCCGAAATTCGAAAGGCGGCACTTGACAGCAAAGTCGAGTTGGGGTCAAACGGGACGGAAAGTCCGATACTTGCTGTCGATAATGCCGGTCGGTTTTGCGGGGTTGTACCGCCCGGCCGACTCAAGGAACAGGCCCCCCGAACCCCAATGCCTCTGAATTATCCAGAGCGTACTCCGTCTCTTTTAATACAACGACCCACAAATTTGATCAAGACAACAGAATTTTCTAGGACAATTCTACAGAAGTTGCTGAAGCCCGTGGGTTTTTGCGGAAGCCCGCACGTAAGTAAGGAAGGAATTAATTCGCTGATTATCTCGCCTTTACTTGCGTGCAGGCTTCCGCATATTGATTCGCAATTTGCTAGAATTCTCTGGCATCAAAGATTTGTGCCCTGTCATGAGAAATTTATTGCTGCTCTCAGCCGTCCTGTTCACCGGACTGGTTCACGCCCAAAAAAGTCCCGAGACTCTGGCCGCCGCCACGGGTGCGAGTTTCACCGTCGAAAGCCTGTCGCCCGAAGCTCAAAAGCTCTACGCGAACCGCGATCGATTAATTTCCGAGACGCGTTCGCGTTTGTTCAGAGAAATGATCGGAGACGAGCTGATCGCGATCGACGCAAAATCGCGCAATGTAGCCATCGAAAAATTTATCGTTGACGCACGACGCCAGATCCCTAAGCCGACCGAACTTCAGATCCAAGGTGTGTACGACGCCAACCGTCAGACTCTCGACGGCCGCCCGCTCGCTGAGGTGCGCACTCAAATCGTCGCATATCTCGAACAGGAGTCAGAAAAAGCTCTGTTCGATGGGTTGAGCAAAACACTTGGCGAGAAATACAAATTGACGTTAGGGAAGGATGTAAATTCCCCCGTCCTAAAACCGACCGATGTTCTGGCGGCAATCGGCACGCGCAAGATCACCGCTCAGGAATTCGAAAGTAGTAACAAATTTGAAGTCGCCGATACGCGAGCTGCAATTTACGAAGAGCTGCGAGCCGAGCTTGAAAGCTCGATCCTTTCCACGCTTGTAAAACGCGAGGCCGAAACGCGAAATATCGACGCCGCCGCGTTTATCGCCGCCGAAGTTACGAACAAGCTTCGTGCGTTTACGAACGAGGAACGCGTTTTTATCGAAGAGGATCTGCAAAACCGCCTCTTCGCCAAGTATAAAGTTCGCATTTTGCTCACAGAACCCGAACCGCTCGTTCAGAACATCTCCGCGGACGACGATCCCGCGATTGGGAAAGCCACAGCACCGGTCACCGTAATTATGTTCAGCGACTTCCAGTGCCCGGCATGTGCTCGCACGCATCCCATTTTGAAAAAAGTGATTGCCGAATACGGCGAACGCGTTCGATTCGTGGTGCGCGATTTTCCCTTGCGGACGATCCACAAGAATGCTATGCCGGCGGCGATCGCCGCCGCCGCCGCGCACAAGCAGGGAAAATTTACTGAATACACTGAAATTCTTTACCGCAATCAGGAAAATTTCGAGCGCGCTTCGCTCGTGAAATACGCCGGAGAAATCGGTTTGAATGTAAAACAATTTGAGTTAGACTTAGCCGATCCGCGCCTTTCGGCCGAAATCGAAAAGGATTTTGCCGACGGCAAAACCTATGGTATATCAGGCACGCCCGCGATCTTTGTCAACGGCGTGAAAGTCCATCGCCTTTCCGCCGCAGCGTTTCGCCGCGCCATCGATCGTGCCGCTCGTTGAAGCCGCTCTATCAAGCATATATATATGCGTGTTCTATTGTTACTTTCCGCCTGTCTTGTCGCTGCCGGTTGCAATGGCACGTCAAATACGACAAATCCGAATATCGCATCCACGACCAATCGAAACATTGCCGTGAATAGCGCAGCCCCAAGTGTCGTTAATTACACATACGAGATCGTGAAAGTGCATCCGCATGATCCAAAGGCTTTTACCCAGGGCTTGATCTATCATAACGGCTCGCTTTACGAAGGCACCGGCGGTAGCCGCTATTCCCCGGTGAGTAGCCCTTCGAGCTTGCGCCAGGTGGTGATCGAAACGGGCAGAGTGCTGCGCAAACATGAACTTGCGCCCGAGTATTTTGGCGAGGGCATCGCGTTACTTGGCGACAAAATTTATCAGCTTACCTGGCGTGAGCAGAAGGCGTTTGTCTATAACCTCGCTGACTTCAAACTGCTCCAGGAATTTAGTTATTCCGGCGAAGGCTGGGGCCTGACCGAAGACGGCACTAATCTTTACATGAGCGATGGTACTCATGTTATTCGCATAGTCGATCCGGAAACCTTCCGCACGATTCGAACGGTCGTAGTCATGGATGAACGGGGCAAGCCGATCATGAAATTGAACGAGCTCGAATGGGTCAAAGGCGAGATTTGGGCAAACGTCTGGGAAAGCAATCAGATTTATCGTATCGACCCGACGACCGGCCGCTTGCTCGGGCGCCTCGATTTAAGGAAACTGGTCGAAAAGGCGATGGAATCTCCCACCGCCGATGTGCTTAACGGCATCGCGTACGACGAGGCAAGCGACCGGATCTTCATCACCGGCAAGCAATGGGCACAGTTATACGAAGTAAAAGTGACCACCACGCCAGGCTAATGGCCGACAACCACGAAAAGTTTATGCGGCGGGCGATAGATTTGGCTAGCGAAGGTGCCGACGAAAATCTCGGAGGGCCGTTCGGATGCGTCGTAGTTAAGGAAGGTCAGGTGATCGGCGAAGGCTGCAATCAGGTAACATCGACCCGCGACCCGACGGCTCATGCCGAGATGGTTGCGATTCGGCAAGCATGTCAAAGGCTCGATTCCTTTCAGCTTGATGGCTGCACAATTTATGCGTCCTGTGAGCCTTGCCCGATGTGTCTCGGGGCGATCTATTGGAGCCGACCCACAGCCGTTTACTTCGCCGCCACGCGCCAGGATGCCGCCGCGGCCGGGTTTGACGACGAGCTCTTCTACTCCGAACTCGATAAACCGAACGAGGAGCGGCAATTAAAAATGATCAACCTTCTTCGCGACCAAGCAAAGCTCGCGTTTCGCGATTGGATCGCTAGGCCGGACAAAATCGAATATTGAAATTAGCTAGCCCTAAGGCAACCGCAAATAAAATAGACAGCTATCAGCTCTCAGCTTTTCCGAAAGTAAAAAATCTCTCGCAAACACAACTAAGAAATGCCTAGCCTTTACATATACGTCCTGCTTGCCCTGATCGCCGGTGCCATGATGCCGACGCAGGCGGCGGTTAACAACAAAATGGCGGGAGCCGTCGGCAGCCCGTTCGCCGCCGCACTCATTTCCTTCGTGATCGGCACGCTTTGCCTTACGATCTATGCAATTTTCTCCGGCATCTCGGTTACCGACCTCTCCGCTGCCAAAAACGCACCGTCGATCGCCTGGCTCGGCGGATTGCTCGGGGCATTCTTCGTCACGACGTCGATCGTTCTTCTTCCGCGGCTCGGCGTCGCGATGACTTTCAGTCTAATAGTCGCCGGCCAGATGCTTGCGACGTTGTTCTTCGATCATTTCGGCCTTCTTGGCGTCCCGCAAAAAACTGTCGGCCTCGCTCGCGTCGCCGGCGCACTGCTCATAATCGCGGGCGTAGTTCTGATCCGAAAATTTTGATCGGGAACGTGTGATTGGTTATCCGAACTTTTTTCACCTTTGTGCTGTCTAACCAGACATCCGATGGCACCGAAGCACAAGAGGAAGAAAGAGAAATGTTTGACAAACTTGTGGAATCCGATACAAACGGTGCCGATTTTCGCAATCGAAAAAGCTATTTCGTCACATCATCGATCATCGTCGGGCAGCGATTCTAAGCCCGATTTTCTCACTCCAAAACAATTTGGTGAAGAAATAGGATTGAGTAGGAAAAGAATCAATGATTATATTGTTTCCGGCGAACTTAAAGCGACGAAAGGAAAGCAGAATCACAATTTTATTTCACGAGCAGAAGCCGATAGATTTAAGGCGGCAAGATAAATTTCATTATGATAAAAACAATTCACTTTAATTTACTGATTATTCTTTTACTATCGTTTGTGTGCTTAACAAGTTGCAGTAAGGCAGAACAAAAGATTGAGGAAAAGCCTATTGAATATAAAATACCAATCAAGGCTGCCATTATTTATAGTATGGGCGGGGCGCAAGCTGTCGCTAGAGAAGATTTTTACCTACTAAACAAAGATGCCGTTCAGATTTGGAAAGACGGTGGATTATTAGAAGACATAAAAAACGAAAACGACTTTACGCTTAGTTTTATTAAAGCGGTGAGAGTGCAGGTAACACAAGGTATCCCCTCAAAATTTACTGAAACTCTAAAACCTCATATAATCAAGGCAAGAACCACGAATCTTGAAGGAGACGCTACGTTTGAAAACGTGCCACAAGGCGAGTATTACATTTACGGCGCAGCAGAAACACGAAGTGGTTATGCAATTTGGAATTACAAAGTTTCAACTAATCCTGAAAATAAAACAGTTATTCTTGACAATAAAAACGCGATTTATTCCAAGTAAGAAATACTTTAATATCAAAAACTGAGTTCGATGATAAGGATAATCATCGAA
>JBHENZ010000202.1:0-3200 GCA_046261815.1 Pyrinomonadaceae bacterium
ACTCGGCCCGGGCCACATATTTGAAGCCGTCGGCCATTTCGAATTCGTGCTGCAGATCGGCATATTTTTCGAGGGTGGCCGTGGAATGGTCGGTCGCCATTTCGGATTCGAGTTGACGCATCTCGGTTTCGAGTTGCTGCAAATGCGCAAAAGCAGAGAGAGCCGCCGTGTGCACGGTCTCGCCAACTGCAAAGTCGACATGTTGATCGAGCATGCCGATTTTCAATTTGCTTGCTTTGATCACCTCGCCCGAATCAGGCTGCTCACTGCCGGACACGAGGCGGAAAATAGTGGTCTTGCCGGCGCCGTTTCGGCCGACAAGGCCGATTTTTTCGTTCACGTTTACCTGGAACGAAACGCCGCGAAGAATCTCGGTTCCGCCGTAAGATTTTCTGATGTCGGAAAGTCTCAGTAACATAAAAAGCAGCCGACGAGGGCCGGCTGCTGCTTCGTAAATAAGCTTCGGTGCCGCATTGCTGTGCGGATCAGGCATTGCCCTTCCGAAAGCGGCCCATTAAAGGTGCGGATCAACGCGGAGCCTCGGAATACGGTTGGCAACGAATCGGTAAGCCGCAGGCTTACCGCACAGCACTGGCAAAGCCGCAGCAGCCATACCGCACGTTACCGGCGCATTACCTGTGATTATCGATTCGCGGCGTTATTCGCAACGGGTCTATTTGTGTTTGCTGCTGCTGCGGGCCTCGGATTCGAATTCGTGTTTACCGCCGATCGGTTCGCCGCCGCATTCGAGTTGGCTGTTGTGCCAGAATTTACGTTCGCCGGATTTGAAGTCGCCGCGGGCGTGGCAGTGGCGTTTGCCGGCGGTGCCGGACGAGCGCCGCTCAGCTCGTTCGGATTTCCGGCGACCTTACGTGCGAGAAAGTTCTCGACTTCGGCCTCGTTCATCGCGATCGCCTGATACGACGCCGCAAGCAATTGCTTACGCGAATTAATCAGGTAATCGGCAATCTCCTTGCGCACGCCCGGCGTTTCAAGCGTGCGGTCCTCGTCGCGTTCGAGCTTTCGTTGGAGCTTCACGATCAAAATCTTTCCTTCAAACGGTATTGCACTCGGAATGATCTGACCGTTTTGCATTTTGTTCATTACGTAATCGGCGACGCTGGCCCCGAAAGCCTGCCTCAGCTCGTCTTCGGTAAAATATCGCCAATCGCCGCCCTGAAGACGTGTATTCGACTCTTCGCTCGCCTCGCGCGCGACCGTCGCAAAATCGGCGCCCGACATAACTCGGCTACCGATTTCTTTTGCTCGCTGCTGGGCCTCGACGTCGGATGTTGTCGTATCGCCCGGGCCGCTGTTGGTTGGATCGATCACGATAGCGGCAAGCTGCGCTCCGCGTTTATTCTTAAAGCTTTCCTTGTTGCTGTTGTAAAACGATTCGACCTCGCTGTCCTTAGGCGGCTCGATCCGGCCAGTAATTTTTTCCGTCAATCGTTGAATCGCAAGCTGCCGCTTGATCTGATCGCGGAGGTTCGCCTCGGTCACACCAGCCTCGCTCATGTCTTTAGCAATCTGGTCCGCCGATTTGCCGCTTTGCGTTTTCTGCCGATTCAGCTCAGCCGTTACTTCCTCGTCTGTCGGCACGGTGCTTTCCTTTTCGGCCTTCTGGAACATTACTTCCTGTTCGATCAGGCCTTGGAGGACCTGCAGCCGCGCGGCAGCCACCTCAAGCGGAGAGAGGCGGTTTTCCTGTCCTTGCGCCTGCTGCTTAAAGGCGCGTTCGACCTCTTCCATCGTGATCGCCTTGCCGTTTACCGTGGCAGCAGTTTCATTCGCATCCGCTCGGCCGGTAGTTGTAGTCGGCCCGCCGCCGCAGCCTGTTATAAAAATGACGGCAGCGACAACGAGCAACACAGTGGCGCCCGGGAAATTGAAAGTGTCCAACCGAGATCTGATTCCTCTGATATTTTCCATAACGATGAAAACTTGACTTTTAGTATGATGACCTGCTATAAAATTTGTTTTTGAGTTTTGCGTAGGCCTTTGCCATCGCGTATCTCAGAATTTTATTGGAGACATTTTATAATGGCACAACGATGCGAAGTCTGCGGAAAAGGTCCGCAATTTGGAAACAACGTTTCACACGCTAATAATAAAACCAGGCGCCGGTTCAATCCGAATCTTCAACCCGTTCGCGTTCAACTGCCGTCGGGCGGTAACGGGCGGATGAAAGTCTGCACGCGTTGCATTAAATCCGGCAAGGTCGTCAAGGCCGCCTAGCGGGCCGCAATCTTTTCTTTTCATTTTCGTTCGAATGCCAAGCGGTTATTGATATTTCCACTTGGCATTACGTGTTTGTACCGACCTAGCCAAGATTAAACAGCGACGCAGTCGATTTCTACACGGGCGTCGCGCGGCAGCCTAGCCGCCTGAACCGTTGCCCTGGCCGGTTTGTTCGCTTCGAAATATCTTCCGTAAACTTCATTCATCGCTGTAAAGTCGCCCATGTCGGCGAGAAAGACGGTAGTTTTCACGACCTTATCCAGACCGCTGCCGGCAGCCTTTAAAACCGCCGAAAGATTTTTCAATACCTGCTCGGTTTGCTCGGCAACATCATTCGAAACAAACTCGCCGGTGGCCGGATCAATCGGGATCTGGCCGGAGCAAAATATCATCCCGTTCGCCTGTATCGCCTGGGAGTATGGCCCGATTGCGCCAGGCGCATCGCTTGTCTCGATTACGTGCCTTTCCATCAATCCTCGGTAAAAAACTCGCGTCACGAACAAAAGCGAAATGATAACAAATAGGATGCGAGAAATAAAGCGGCCGTTTGCAGGCAGTGGGCCTTTAGCTATTTATCCTTTCGACCGAGATCACACCGGTTACGCCGGCCACGGCGCCCAAGACTTTGTCAAGATGCTTTTTGTCGTGGACCTCGACGGTCACTTCGATAAGACCTTTGTCCTCGCGCGAGACAATGGCGCGTGCATCTCGAATGCTCGTCTTGATGTCGGCAATTGCGTTTGTAATGCCGGCGAGCATTCCGGTTCGGTTCTCCGTCGTGACAAGAATTTGAATCGACTGAATCTCGTTGTTCTCCTCTTTCGCCCAACCGACCTCAACGATGCGATCGCGATTGATCATTAACTGCGCGACATTTTTGCAGCGCCGATTGTGAACGACGATCCCCTTGCCGAGCGAAATGTACCCGATTATTTCTTCGCCGCGAAGGGGGTTACAGC
>JBHENZ010000203.1:0-14693 GCA_046261815.1 Pyrinomonadaceae bacterium
GCGATAGATCTCGTCGTCACGCTCGGAATCGGCACACGTCACGGTTCGCACGACCGATGCCTCGTTTCCGCGAAGCAGCACAGCCGTGAAGCCGAGGTCATGTGAGCTGATTAAAAGCGAATCGCCGTTTTCCCCTGCCAGCCATTTTGTCTCGCTGACCGCACGCGGCAAAACTAAACCGGCCTTCCATCCGAGATTTTCGAAAACCGTCTCATACTCGTCGATCACGGAAAGCTTGACGGCCGAGGCGAAATATCTGGCCCGGCCCTGCGGATCATTCGAGATTTTCGTGCGGGTTATCCGCAACTCGCCGGCCGGCACGCCAAAATTTTGCTCGGCCTTCCAATCTAGAATTGCCTCGGCTTCGCCTGCGTTCCCCGCGTTGTTTTCAACCGTCAAGATCGCTGAACGAGACGTGCCGCTCGGAAGCGAAACCGACCATCTGTTCTGCTTCATCAGCCCGGCCGATTCGACCGCGTCACGAAGAACGACGCTAAATTCTTCGCGGCTCGCGATGTTCGGCTCGATAAAACTCGGCTTAAGCAAGTGGACCGGCATTTCGACCGTGGCAGCTTGCTTAATCGTGTAACGTCCACGGCCCTCGCTCTCGAGCGCGAGCGCCGTAATATTGTCTTTTTCAAGCCCGATCGCGGCCTTCGGGAATGCTGGTTCGGTTAAGACGGATAGCATTTGATTTTTCAGAGGTCACGCTCACATGCGGAAGCCCGCACGCAAGAAAGGGCGGTGTGCGCGGGCGTGATCATTCGCCCTAACCTACGTGCGGGCTTCCCAATTCAGGTCGCGCTTAATATTCCTTGTATTCCTTTCCCTCGGAATCCTGGCCCTCGGCCAGGCTTTTGACGTCTTTTAATCCTTCCTCGCCTTCCGGCGATGTCGTGTCCTCGCCCTGCACCTCGTCCCATTCGGTCTTTTCGGTGATCGGATCGACGGGTTTTTCACGCAGATACTTGGCGTCGACGAGATCGTCGACTGTTTGCGGCAGCTTGCCCTTGTCCGAGGCATACTGATCAATCGCCCGACGCATTTGCCAGAGATTCTCTTTTAGTACCGTCTCGCGGGCATGCTGAACGGTTCGCTGGTAAGTTGGCAGAGCAACCGAAAGCAAAATGATCAGGATAAACATCGCGATCATAAGCTCAAGCAGGGAAAAACCCGCGTCGATTTTGGATTTTGGATTTTGGATTTTGGATTGGCTACGCATTTTCCATTTTCCATTTTCCAAATTTTCAAGCTACCACTCACTATACTTCTCCCCATTGAGCCCTTCTGCATCGGATGCCGACCGCACGTCAAAAACGTTTATTTCGTCCCACGTCTCGTCGCCCGGCGTCATATAGGATGATCGCAGCTTCCAATCCGATTTCCCCGTCATCGGGTCGATCGGCAGCTCGCGAAGGTAAACTTTTTTCAGTTCCTTTTCCTCGGTTAGCTCGGTCGCCTGCCGGCTGCCGTCGCGGATGCCACTGCCGGCCGTCATATTTGCGCCGCGTTCCCGAACCTCTACGCCATCCACCAGCGATTCGAGCGTCGGCGGAAAGCGATCGAGATTATCGGTTGTGAAAATCGTGCAGTCGTTAATAACGACTCTGCTTCGCGGATCGGTTTGAAAAATGCCGCCGCCGGGGAACGGCCCGCCGCCTGGCCGCTCACCTCTTCGGACCGCACCTTGCAGGCACGCCCCAATCGTGTCGCGCTTGAATTCGTCGATGGCTTTCCTAATCTCTCCCAACGTCGCCCGAAGCTGCATTTCCTTTTGCCTTCGGACCGAATTCTGGACGAGCGGCAACGTGCCGAGGATCAGGATCGAGAGCACGGTTAGGGTTATAACCAGCTCGAACAGCGTGAATCCGGCCGCGGCCGATTTAACGATGCCTGGCTTCATTAATATTACTTCGGCAGCAGAAAGTGCTTTCCGTCGGCCCCGATCAAAGTCGTGATGTCCGACTGCAAAGCTAGCTCCGGTCTGCCTGCGGTAAGAGCTTCGACCTCGACGAACGCCATAACCCCCGAGCCGTTCGAAACAGTTCCCGATGGCAGCGAAAGCGTGACGAACATTTTGCCGTCGTGATTAACGTACGGTGCTGCGGTCGAATTCGCCAGCGAGCCGAAAATCTCGCCAAATCTTACGGAGCGGACGGCTACGCGCTTCGGATCGAAGTTGACGCCCACAACCGCCGAACGGAAAAGTGTCGAACTCTCAACGCGAACCGGCATAAAGAATTTCTGCCCGGCCTTCATTTCACCTGTATCCGAATGAATCAAGACGCGAGCGGTCGGCCGAGTATCGACGGGGGACGCGATGGCCATACCCGGCGGCTGCGAAACTGTCGTGTCGGCCGTCTTCGTGATATCTAAAGTTCGCACCGTCGACTCGATCGGTCGGATATTGGGGCCGGCCGTGGCGTTCGTTGCCGGCTGGGCCGCACCTTTGGTATTGGTCGCCGTCTCAGTGACGGCCGGAGCGGGCGTATTCGTCCGGACATATGTCGGAGCGTCGGTCGCCGGTTGGTCGGGAAGCTGCACCTGAACTGTTGTCGGCAAACGGCGTGCGGCGGCTAGCATCTCGTCACGCTCTTCCTGCAAAACCATCGCTTCGAGCGAGCTGCCGGTCGGCAAGACGACGCTGCCCGTCGGCCGCTCGATCAGATCTTCCGGCAAAATATCCGGAGCGCGAATAACCTTCGGCGTGACGGCAATGACAATATCGATTTGTTGATTATCCTTTGTCGGCGTACTGAAGAGCCGTCCGATGATGGGAATCCAGCCTAGTATCGGAAGTCCGGAACGCCCGTCACCCTGTTGATCTTGAGCAACACTCGCTAAAAGGAGCGTTTTATTATTCTGAACGCGAGCGGTGCCTTTTATAGTACGTTCGGTAAAAATAGGATTATCAAAAGTGCCGCCGCTCGCTACGGCTTTCGATTCTATCTCCATCGCCACCTGAACATCGTGATTTGGGAAGACGATAGGTTTGAACTTTAAGGTCAGACCCACCTGCTCGTAGTTAACGACGTTGGAAACAAAACCGTCGGCACCCGCGTTGTTATTTCCTCCGGCGGTCACGATTTGAGCGCTTCTAACCGGCACACGCTGGCCGATTCGGGCCGACGAATCTTCATTATTGAACGCGTGTATTTGGGTCGAAGCTACGAGTTTAGTGTTGCTCCTGCTTTGGAATGCGCTGATAACCGACGAAGGGATCAAAAGTCCCGTAGCAATATTCGTCGCAAGGCCGGCAGCAAAATTTCCGCTAAATGGTACGGCTCCGGCATTAGTGCCGCCAAGATTATCAAGCGGATTTATGCTGCGTCCGCCAGGTCCGGCGATTGTTCCGCCGATCTGATTTCCCAACCGAAGGAGATCAGTTTTATTGACTTCATAAATTGCCACATCCATCACGACCTCGGCACGATCCTTATCCAGCGACGAGATCAGACGACCGATAAGCTTGATGTTCTCCTCTGTGTCGCGGACGGTGATGCTGTTGGTGGACGAGTCTTCCAGCACAAGCGTTTGGCTGCGGCCGGGCTGTGCTGGAATCGCTGTCTGAACTACCTTGGCAATGTCTTTCGGGTTCGCGTTGGCCAGATAAAACGTTCTCAAAACCAATTGCTGAAAGTTCGGCCGCCGATTATTTGTGGCGACCAAAATCGTCCTCGGGCCGACCTTTTGAAAAAACAAACTCTCCTGCAAAAAGATATAGTCGAGCGCCTTGGCCGCGGTTACGTTCTTCAGCTCGATCCGCACCTTGCGGTTCTCGAGCCTTGACTCGGTGTCGAAAAGCACGTTGAGGTCGAGATCCTTGGCCAATTCCTTGACGATGTACTGCATATCGACACCGCCCGGAAACGGCACGTCGCGCAGCTTTTCGAGCTTTTGCGGAATCGGCATGTCGGTCGCGGCCGTCGGCCTGTAGCCTGTCGGCACCAGCTTTACGGTGCCATTCCCGTTTGTCGAGGGTCTGGCTTCACCGTTCGGGCCTCTCATCTGCTCTTCCTGCATCCTGACCATCCGGGCCATTTCCGACTTGGCCAGTTCGTTCACCGGGTCGTACGCGTACGCCTTGCGGAAAGCAATATAGGCACCCTGATAATCTTTTTCGTCGGCCGCGGTCCGGCCCTTTTTCATATACATCTGCGACGCGTTGAATAGTGATCGCTGAAGATGGAGTTTGTATTCGGGATTCGCAGGATTGTCCGCGACCGCGAGGGCAAATGCCTCCACAGCCTGGTCCCATTGCTCGGCGATCTCATGTTTCATCCCCGCCTTAAAATGTTTTTTGCCGTCGCCCATCGCAAAGGCCGCGGTCGGGGTCAAAAATGATGTTACGAGCATCAAAGCCAGCAAATAACGCACCCAGATTGACGTTTTCATAGTCTTTTTAAATTTGTGAAAAAGTTAATGTTTAGAACAAAATCCCGTCGATAAACACGCCGCCGAAAGGGGAAAGTTTCAAAACAGTCTAATAGCGCGATTCCGCTGCCCAAGCGCTCTTTTGATTTTCGTTTGATTCAAATAAAAAAGCAAGGGTTTTCCTACATTTTATACAGAAGTCGGCACGTTATGATAAGCCTGCATGTGAGAATGAATAAGTCCGCACCCGAGTAATAGGCAGGCTGAGCATTTTCGCCATTACATCGTGCTAACTTCGGCATGTGCTTCCGTATGTCTTTCAAGTCTCAATATCTGTTTCCGAAGATAATCCAATGCGGCCTGGCTCGCCCGCCAGCGGACAAGGTATCGGTCACCCGGCAGCAATAGTTTTGAGGATTTAACTTTATTTGCGTCCGCATAACCGAAAAAAACGGTGCCCACAGGTTTTGCCTCCGTGCCGCCCTCGGGACCGGCGATTCCCGTCACCGAGACTGCGAAATCGGCGCCGCTCGCGTCGCGAATCCCGGCCGCCATCCTCTCGGCGGTCTCGGCACTGACCGCTCCGTGTTCCTGAATCGTCTCAGCCGGGACGCCGAGCACGCGCGTTTTCGATTCGTACGAATAAGCAACGACGCCCTCCTTGAAATATCGAGATGCGCCCGCACTTTCCGTCAAACGCATCGCGATCAAACCGCCCGTGCAGCTTTCGGCTACGGCCAACGTTTTATTTTGTTCGACGAGCATCCGCCCGATAATTTCTTCCATCGTCTCGCCGTTTTTGGCAAAGAGAGTCGACCCAAGTGCGTCTGCTATCTTGTCGGTCAACTCGTTCAGCAAGGCGTCCGCGGCAATGGCCGAATCTTGCCGTGCGGTCAGATGAACCTCGATCTCACTGCGGTTAAAAAGAATGGAGGTTTCGACATTTGTGTAGGCTTTGTAAATCGGAGCAATAATTTCATCCAGTGCCGACTCGCCCATTCCGGCCACGCGCAGCAGACGCCGCCGTGCTCGCCTCTTGCCTGCATGCTCCGCTAATCTCGGCATTACGTGATTTTCAAACATCGGCTGCAGCTCGCGAGGCGGGCCCGGCAGGGCGACGAGAAATTTTTCTCCCTGTTCCAGCAACATCCCGACCGCCGAGCCGTTCGGATTCGGCAACGTTTCCGCTCCGTCGATCACGTAAGCCTGTCGCTTGTTGATCTCCGGCATCTCGCGGCTCCATCGCCGAAACCGCTCGCGAAGCGAGTCGACAAGCGTCTCGTGGAACACCAGTTCGCGATTGAGAGCGCGTGCCGAAACCTGCCTGGTTATGTCATCCTCAGTTGGCCCAAGCCCGCCTGTTGTGATCACAATATCGGAGCGCTCGAATGCGTCTCGAATTACCTCTTCGAGACGCATCTCGTCATCACCCACGATCGTCTTTAGCTTTACCTCGACACCGATCTCATTGAGCTTTCCAGTAAGCCATAGACTGTTCGTGTCGGTTCTCTCCGGCGTTAGCAATTCGGAGCCAACGGCTACGATTTCAGCGGTTCTTAACATTTCTTCTGAAAGCTAATTAGTGATTAGCTGTCAGTCTATTTGTAGATTTCCACCACCGGCCTGCCGGAGCCGTCGATGTACGCACGGTACATGCCTTCCGAGTTGAACGAAATTCCGATGTTTCCATATTTATCCACTGCGATAATTCCGCCGTCGCCACCCAGTTTTTGCAGTTTTTGCTTGATGACGATGTCCGCCGCCTGCTGAATCGGCAAGGCACGGTATTCCATCAATGCGGCTATGTCGCGGGCGACGCTGAGCCGGATAAAATACTCTCCCCAACCCGTAGCCGAAACGGCACAGGTTGCATTGCTTGCATAAGTGCCGGCACCGATAATGGGCGCATCGCCGACGCGGCCGTAACGTTTGTTCGTCATGCCCCCGGTCGATGTGCCGGCGGCCAGGTTGCCGTCTTTATCGAGAGCGACAGCACCAACCGTGCCAAATTTGTTATAAGGCTCGCCGGCAAAACTGCGATTTTGGATCTTTGACTTAACTTCCGCAGCCTTCTCCTTTTCTTCTCTTAAAATCCGCTGCAGCGAATCCCAACGTTCCTGCGTCCAGAAATACTTTGGATCGACGAGCTCGATCTTCTGTTCGGCCGCAAATTTTTCCGCACCATTGCCGACCATCATTACGTGCGGCGACTTTTCCATCACAGCCCTGGCAAGCGTGATCGGATTTTTAACGCGATGTAAACCGGCAACCGCACCGGCGGTAAGCGTCTTGCCGTCCATTATCGAAGCGTCGAGCTCGTTTTTACCGTCGTTGGTGAATACCGCGCCTTTGCCCGCGTTGAACAGCGGCGAATCTTCCAGAATCCGGATCGCGATCTCGACCGCGTCGAGCGACGTTTTTCCGGCCCGCAACGCGCCGTAACCGGCCATTACCGCTTCTTCCAACTTCGCTCGATAGGCCTTTTCCCTTTCAGGCGAGAGGCTGCCTCGGCGAATAACGCCTGCACCGCCGTGTATGACGAAACCAAGCCGCGGATTTTGCGGGCCTTGCAGTTGCTTGACCTCGGCAAACCCTCCCTTTTGGGCGAAAACCGGGACGATTGACGCAAAAATAACAAGTAAAACCACAAAGGCGAGGATTTTTCTCATTGCGAATACTCCGGATTGTTTTTGTCAGTGCGACGTAGAATACCACGAATCGAATTCGTCTTCGCCGCATATTCAGATCTAAACAGCTTGGACGCCGCCAGCAGCTTCACTTCGTCGACGGCCCACGGCGAAATTCCCGATGCCGGATTCTCGACCTTTTCGACCAACTTTTGCCAATCGATCCATCGCACGCTTTCCACTTCGTCGGGATTAATTTTCGGCTCCTGATCCGTAAACCCGATTAACACAGGGCAGATTTCGTTTTCAACGATGCCGTTCAATTCCGCTCGGTAGCGAAAATCCGGTAACGCCACGACAAGGTCGATATCCACCAGTCCGAGCTCGTACCTTAGCCGTCTCGCACAAGCGTCGTATACACTCTCGCCCGGCCCGACGTGACCGCAGCATGAATTCGACCAGGCCCCGGGCCAGGTCTTTTTCCCAAATGATCTCTGCTGAAGCAGCAGTTCCCCACGGCTGTTAAAGAGAAAAATCGAAAATGCCAGATGAAGATACGTATCGGAATTGTGCGATTCCGACTTACGCCCTGTACCGATTGCGTTGCCGAAATCGTCGGCAAAAACAATAAACTCCTCGGGCTCGGACGTCGCTCGATCTTCGTCAATTATTTCCTTCATCGATTGCATGCCGGTTATCCACTTTCTTTCTTTGAGCTACTCTTATCCTTGCTCCACCGAAGCCAAATAATCTCTTACCTTTTTCATATCGTCCCAAACTTCGCGTTTCTTGCTCGGGTCGCGCAGCAGATACGCAGGGTGAAACGTCGGCATTACCTTGACTCCAAAATAGTCGTGAAATTGACCGCGCATTTTCGTGATGCCAATTTTTGTGTCGAGCAAATTGTGCATTGCCGTGTTACCGAGAACGACGATCACCTTCGGCTTGATTACCTGTATCTCACGCAGCAGAAACGGACGACAAGTCTGTGCCTCGCGCAAGGTCGGCTGCCTGTTTTCCGGCGGGCGACAGCGGTTAATGTTTCCGATCGCCACGTCTTCACGACGCATTCCGATGGCCTCGATAATCTTGTTTAATAGCTGTCCGGCACGCCCCACAAACGGTTCGCCTTGTGCATCCTCATCTCGTCCGGGCGCTTCGCCGATGAAAAGTAGTTGCGATTGAAAATTGCCAATCGTGTGCACAATCTTCGTCCGACCCTGATGCAGCGGGCAGCGAACACAATTGCCGATATCCTGGCGAATATCTTCGATAGAATCGGCGGTTTCGGGCAACGGCGGCCCGATTTCGCCGAATAACGATTCGCCGTGATCGATGGCGGGTTTTGTTTGTGGCCTAGCCTCAACGTTTTCGTTTGAAACGACAGGCTTGTGGTCCATTAGCTGATTCGATTCCCTTCTCGCCAATGACGGCAATTTTGCCAAACGCGACCGCGCGTTTACGGATCGAGGTTGAGCAACCACGGATTTCGCAACTTCGACCGTCGCAGGTGCGCTAAAGGGCGTTTCGGTTTCGACGACTTTATTTTGTTGAACTTCATTTTCGATCGGCGGCAGCGAAATCTCCCCTAATCGCGCATCCAGCGAATCGACGCCGAGTTCGCGCAAAAACATAACCTGCTCGCGCACGTCTGCGATCAACTCGGCAACCTGCCGCTGGCGGTTCATTTCGAAACCTCTTTTCGCAACTTTACGATCTCGTCCAGAATCTTGTCCGCCATCTCGCGTTTGCTCATCAAGGGCAGTTGCGTTTCCATTCCGTTTTTTGAAATCACGGTCGCGATGTTCGTGTCCGTATCGAAACCGGCACCTGCGGCGGAAATATCATTTGCCACCACCATGTCGAGTTTCTTTTTATCAAGCTTCGATTTTGCGTAAGCCATTACGTTTTCGGTTTCAGCCGCAAACCCGACCACAAGCTGTCCGTTCGATCGATTCTTCGCGACATCCGCCAAAATATCCGCCGTCTTTACGAGCTCGAGCGTCATCGTCTCGCGGCCGTCTTTTTTGATCTTACCGTCGGCCCTATCTGCCGGACGATAATCGGCCACGGCCGCAGCACCGATAAAAACGGTTGCATCGGTTAATTCCTCCATCACTCGCTCGTGCATCGCCTCAGCCGATTCGGCCTTTATCAAGCGTAAGCCGGCGGGCAAAGCGGCGGTCGTACTGCCGTAAACAATGGTGACCTCCGCACCTCGGTCCCTCGCCGCCTCGGCCATCGCAAATCCCATCTTCCCCGAAGAATTGTTCGAGATAAACCGCACCGGATCGATTGCCTCGCGCGTACCGCCCACGGTTATGAGAATGCGTTCGCCGATCATGTCAGAACCGCCTGCGTAAGCGGGCTGCTCGTTCCTCGAGGCCGACCCCATGCCAACCGAATCTCGAACGCCACCTTTCTGACGGCCCGCGGATGCAGGCGGTTCCGACAAGAGTGCAAGCGCCTGCTCGACAATATTCTCCACATCCCCGAGCTTCCCCGTCCCGATCGTCTTACAAGCGAGCTCGCCCGAGATTGGTTCGGCAAACGCGACGCCGTCTTTTTTCAATTGCGCGATATTCCGCTGCGTCGCCGGATTTTCCCACATCGTCGTGTTCATCGCGGGAGCGATTAGAACCGGAGCAGTCGAGGCTAAGCAGGTCGACGAAAGAAAATCGTCGGCGATGCCATTTGCGAATTTTGCGATGATGTTTGCCGTGGCCGGAACGATGAGCAAGAGGTCAATGTTCTGGGAAAAATTAATGTGCGCAATCGAGTCAGGATTTTCCGGATCGTAATCGTCAACAAAAACATACTTGCCCGTAAGCGCGCGAAACGTCAGAGGCCGCACGAATTCCGTCGCGTGCTTTGTCATCGCAACCGTTACGTCCACATCCGCCTTTTGCAGCGATCGCAGCACTTCGACCGCCTTATACGCCGCAATCCCGCCCGAAACGCCCATCCCCACTCTGAACTTCGCCATATTCAGAACAATTTTACATTAATTTTTAAGGATTTCGTATGCTAGCATTGAACGAAAACAAAAAGGATTTTCATGCCCCATCGTGAATTTTGTGTTTTCCTTGCTTCGCTTTTTGCAAGTTTTTATCCCCAAAGACATGAAAATACGAAACGGCACAAATAGAATGCAGCCGAAGCTTTTCGAAAAATTAGTAGACAGCGTCGAGATCGATAAAGTGCTGCTCTACGCGCTCGGTGATTTTCAATCGCGCGGCAAACAGCTAGCGAATCGGCAGCTTGCTCTCGACCGTCTTCGCGGCGCGTTCGAACGAGCCTTTGAAAGATTCGGCATCGGAGTGATCAGCGACCGCGCCATCACCAACGAACTCGCAAAACTCGGAGCCGCCGTCGTCGAACTCCCCACCTTCGTCGCCAAACACCCCTACCGCGTAACGATCAACGACGAAACGGCCGAGATCGCAAAAGTTTATTACGCCGGATTTTCCGGCAGACGAGCGTCACAGTCCGTACCGCCTGCACCAGCAGGTGGTTGAACGTTATACTTTTGGGTTCGCCGTTTAAAGGTATCGATGAAAAACCTGAATTCGATGTTTGACGTTCGACCATCCGCTGTCGCGGAGGGTCGTGCCTCGTTCGCAACCATACAGTGAAACCTCAAACTCTGTCCTCGAAAACCCTCCACACCGGAAAAGTCTTTGACGTCCGCGAAGACCAAATCCTTGAAAATGATTTTACATATAAGCGTGAGATCGTCGTTCATGCGGGCAGTGCCGTCATTGTGCCGGTCGGTGATGACAACAAAGTTATCCTCGTCCGCCAATACCGCCACGCCGCCGGCCAGTACCTTCTCGAAATTCCCGCCGGCACCTTAAACAAAAACGAGGATCCGCAAGTAGCCGCCGCCCGCGAACTCGAAGAGGAAATCGGCGTCACCGCCGCGAAGATGGAAAAGCTCTCGGAATTCTACGTCTCGCCGGGCTTTCTTACCGAAAAGATGCACCTATTTCTCGCAACCGGCCTAACTCAAACCGCCCAAAAACTCGAGGAAGACGAAATCCTAACCCTCGAGCGTCATTCATTCGACAATTTGCTTGACATGATCGAACAAGGCCAAATCCCGGACGCCAAAACCATAATCGGAATTATGCTCGCCGAGCGGCGTTTAGGCCTGTGATGGTGTAAATTTTTTTGAGTCCATTGGAAACTAAAGGGCGATTTATCACCGGGAGCTCGACGCAACAAACAGCTATTGCCGAGGATCATTCCTCCTTACTTTTACGATCCCGCCGACCGTCACCGTTTCCTTCAGGCTCAGGATCATCTGGCCTTCATTGGTGAGGTCGGGCCGAATAAAGCGTTCGGTGTTCGGGATTCGAATATTGTAATGGCGGCAGAATGAGGCGGCATTGACGGCCCATCCGTTTTGTTTCTTGACCACCTGAAAATGTTCGACGAATCGCGGATAAGACGGCTCGAGCGCTATCGCGTCGTCCTCCCGGCTGTAGTAAAGTGCCACGGCCTTGGGGCTGCCAAGCACCTGATACGCTTTGGGGTTGAAGTAAATCGTGCCTTTCCGGTTGAGCGTGATCCGTACCGCGTCGCGGCTTTTGCTGTGCGGCCCACCCTTGAATTTTTCCCATTTCCTATCAAGTGTCATAATTTTTCTCTCTGTCGTACCGTCGGTACGATGTTGCAAGACTAACACACTCGTTGGGCAAAATGCAACAAGAATTTTTAAGGGGTCGAATTTTTGCGCTTTTGAAGGCGATTTGCGAAAGATTTTTCGACAGTCCGAGTGGCGCTTACCGTCTGGATTGTCGAGATGCCTGGCATGAAGGAAGATGCCGCGAAATGGCGACAACGGTCATATGGGGACGTTCGCCGGCGCTGTCACGCCTTCGCTTGACCTTGACAACTGGTTTAGATATTCTGTCAGTTCGCTTTCTGGCGAGAATACCTATCATTGTAGGCATTTATGAGTACTTACTTTCCGAGTGCGAAAGGTTTGGCTGAGAATCGAAAATGGCTTGTTGTCGATGCGAAGGGCATGACGGTCGGGCGACTTGCGACCGAGGTCGCACGGATGCTTTCGGGCAAGAATAACCCGGCCTGGACACCTTTTATGGACATGGGCGATCACGTTGTCGTCATTAACGCGCGGCATGCCGAGTTTACCGGCTCGAAAAACGCGTCGAAGCTTTACCGCCGACACACGCTATACCCGGGCGGCCTTCGCGAAACTACTGTCCAGGAAATGTTTGCGAAAAAGCCGGAAAAGGTGATCGAGCTTGCAGTTAAAGGCATGCTTCCAAAAACCAAGCTCGGCAAGGCGATGGCGAAAAAACTCAAGGTTTATGCCGACGCCGAGCACCGCCACGCCGCACAAAAACCGGAGGCGATTCAACTATAGTTGTCGGTTGCCAGTTGTCGGTTGTCAGAAAAAGGATTCTGATGCAGACAACTGACCGACCGCTGACTACTGACAACCGACTTATGGCAGATATTCAATACTACGGAACGGGACGCAGAAAGACTTCGACAGCACGCGTCTATCTCCGCCCGGGCACGGGTGAAATTACGGTCAATAAACGCGGATTCGAAACATATTTTCCCAACGCAGCTTTGCAGACGATCATCCGCCAGCCTCTCCGGCTGACCGATACATCCGGAAAATTCGACATTCTCGTGACCGTCGACGGCGGAGGTACGGCCGGCCAGGCCGGCGCCGTACGTCACGGCATTACGCGTGCACTAATCGAGTTTAACGGCGATTTGCGGCCGACTCTCAAAAAAGCCGGACTGATCACACGTGATCCGCGACAAAAGGAACGCAAGAAATACGGCCAGAAGGGAGCGCGTAAGCGGTTTCAGTTCTCGAAGAGATAATTTGCTGAGAGTTAACGCTTTAGCGGGCATTCCGAATAACAAACCATCGATAAGGCTTATTGGTTTATCAAAATGGCCTTGTCGAGTACAAAAACCAATAAATCAGGAGATATAAAGTTTTGGCTACAGTTACAATGAAAGAACTCCTCGAAGCCGGAGTTCACTTTGGTCACCAGGTCCGCCGTTGGAATCCGAAGATGAAAGAATTCATCTTCGGCGAACGCAACGGCATTTATATTATTGACCTGCAAAAAACCCAAAAATTGTTTCGCGACGCTTTGGCCTACGTTCAGGAATCGCTTACAGAGCGGCCGAATCAGAAAGTCCTTTTTGTCGGCACCAAACGCCAAGCCCAGGATGCGATCCGCGAAGAAGCGGAGCGATGCGGGCAGTATTACGTCAACAACCGCTGGCTCGGCGGCCTTTTGACCAATTATCAAACTGTTCAAAAATCGATTAAGAAGCTCAAGGAAATTGAAGCTATGCGTGAAGACGGGCGCTTCGAAATGCTGACCAAGAAAGAGCGTCTGAAACTTGATCACGAGCACCACGGCCTAATGAAGAACTTGGCCGGCATAAAAGATATGGGAGGACGACCAGACCTCCTCTTCATCATCGATGTTCGGAAAGAAGAAATCGCCGTCGCAGAAGCAAACCGCCTTGGAATTCCGATCGTAGCCGTCGTCGATACGAATTGCTCGCCCGAGGGCATCGATCGCGTTATTCCCGGTAACGATGACGCCTTGCGCGCGATACGGCTTTTCGCTTCGCGTGTTGCCGACGCGATCATCGAAGGCAAGCAGGTCGGAACCGAAGGCGGAATAGCCGAAGCCGAAGAACGTCCCGAAGCGCCAGAGGGCGAGATCGACATTGCGGCCAGCTTGGCGAGGGCCGGAGTTGTATCCGATGATGAGGAAGATAATCCGGACGAAGAGGCAGGTTCAGCCGATACGCTTGTCGCCGATCAAAGCTGGTCGACCGCCGAAGGTACACACTCGGATCCAACCGGCGGTTCGTACGTAGACAGGACACCCGGTGCCGGCAGCGAGTTGGCTGAAACACGTCCGGAAGTCGCAAAAGGATCCATCGCCTCCGAATCGATTGTGGAGGCCGCGGAAAGCGGGTCGGACGAAACCAGCGAAGCGACGGCAAGGTAAACTAATTTTTATCCTATTGACCCCGCGTGGCTTTTTTCCCGTTCGGCAAATTGGCCGCGCTATTTTTATAAAAGTACAACAAACTCTGATTTGTTAATCCGCAAAACCTTTTATTAGAGTCAACAAACTAAGTTTGTTGTACGTGGAGCAAGTTATGGCAGAGATAACAGCGAGCGGCGTCAAAGCGCTCAGGGAAAAAACCGGGGCCGGGATGGTGGATTGCAAAAACGCCCTTGTCGAGGCCGGCGGGGACGAAGCGGCGGCAATCGAGTTTCTTCGCAAAAAAGGAATGGCGACCGCCGGTAAAAAGGCGGGCCGAGTCACGGCCGAGGGTGCAGTGGGTTCGTACATTCACATGGGCGGAAAGGTCGGAGTGCTTGTCGAGATTAATTGCGAAAGCGATTTCGTTGCCCGCGGTGACGAATTTCAGCAGCTGGTCAAAGACGTTGCAATGCACATTGCGGCGACCGACCCTCGCTTTACGATTCGATCGGAGGTTCCGTCCGGCGAATTGGATAAAGAACGTGACATTCTTCGCGAACAGCTAAAAAACGATTCGAAGAACGCCGGCAAGCCGGACGACGTTCTCAATAAAATCATCGATGGCCGCCTTAACAAGTTTTACGAAGAAAACGTGTTGATCGATCAGCCGTTCGTCAAAGAC
>JBHENZ010000204.1:0-4784 GCA_046261815.1 Pyrinomonadaceae bacterium
CGCCCGCCGCTGGTGTTACCCAATCGTCATAGCTCCAACTCTGGCAACCGATTAATATTTTTGGGCTAGTCTGTGCCATCAATTAGGAATTTTTCAGGTTCGGGGTTATTTTCATGCCGATTCGGGAATTTCGTTGTTGGCTTTTAACGGCTAGATGACAAACACCACTAAAACGCACGAAATGCACGAAGAAAGACGAAATGCCGGTATGTCGCCCCGCGCGTCGAATTCCAAAATAGCATCTAACCATTTACAATTAACGGTTTAATTTAATAATGGCAAAGAAAGGCACAATACTCGTCTGCGATGACGAAGAGATAATGCGCGACGTGCTCGAGACGATTCTCTCGACCGCCGGCTACAAAGTCGACCTGGCGAAAACGGGCGAGGAGGCCATCGAATGTTTCGCCGAAAAATCACACGATGTCGTTTTGATGGACGTCTCGATGCCCGGCATCGGCGGCCTGACCGCGCTTGAGGAATTGCTAAAGCTCGATCCGGAAGCGGTCGTCTTGATCATCACGGCCTACGCCACGTTCGACACAGCGATCTCGGCCTGGGAGAAAGGTGGTGCGGGCGTGATTCGCAAACCGTTTCAGAACGAGCAGATCCTTTCGTTCGTCCACAAGGGAATTAAGAAACGCCGTAAAGAGGTCGAGCGACAGGTACTGCGGCAGGCGATGACGAAATCGGTGAGCCGCGATGCGATCATCGGCCGTTCCGACAAGATGGAAGACGTTTTCCGGCTTGTCGAACGAGTCGCCCCCGCCCGATCGACCGTCCTCGTCACCGGCGAAAGCGGCACCGGCAAAGAGCTGATCGCCAAGGCCATCCACGAGGCCAGCCCGCGCACCGATCAACCGTTCGTCGCCGTCAATTGCTCGAACATTCCGTCCGACTTGCTCGAATCCGAGCTGTTCGGCCACACGAAAGGCGCCTTCACCGGCGCCGTCGCGGCGAAAAAAGGTTTGTTCGAAGTGGCTGACACCGGATCGATCTTCCTCGACGAGATCGGAGATTTGCGGCCCGAAACGCAAGTGCGGCTGCTGCGAGTTATTCAGGAAAGGGAATTCACGCCGCTCGGCGACACGACGCCGGCCAAAGTCGACGTGCGCATCATTGCCGCGACGAACATCGACCTCAGGGAAGCAGTCAAATCGGGAAACTTCCGCGAAGATCTTTATTTCCGCCTCTCGGTCGTGCCAATCGAGCTGCCGCCGCTGCGCAACCGCCGCGAAGACATTTTGCCGCTCGCCCAGCATTTCGTTCGCAAATACAACGAGGAAAACGGCCGCCAAATTTCGGACAATTTCTCGCCCGAGGTTTTTTCGCTGCTCGAGAATTATTATTACCCCGGCAACGTCCGGGAGCTTGAGAATATTATCGAGAGGGCCGTTGTAATCGCCGCTACCGACGAAATTACCCTCGACTGCCTCCGCCCCGAAGTGCGCAATCCCCAAAGCTCACTCGACGCCATCCGGTCCAGCGAGGGCGCCTCGACCAATATCGACATTGGACGCGGCGTCAACTTCTACGACGAGGTCAAACGCTTCGAAATCGACCTCATCCGCCGCGCCCTCGACCAAACCGCCGGCCACCAATCCCGCGCCGCCCGCCTTCTCGGGCTTAACGCAACGACGCTGAATTCAAAGATCAAAATCTATAATATCCACACCCGCGTTTGAAGGTTAAAAAAATCGTGAGAACTTCAAATTTTTGTACAATAATCCAATTTGATGTATCAAGCTTTTTTACAATTACGGCTAAATCAAGAAAACAAAAAAGCTTTGCCCCTATTCGCTATGTGGCATTGGAATTGTTGTAATAGCGTTTGCGGAGATGAGCGGGTGGCGCGTAGTTCGGCTCGCGGCCCTTATCCAAATTATTGAATCAAAATACAAACATTAAACATAGACGTGCGATGGCGAGCGGCCCAGGACTTCGCGTTCGAATCGGTATCTCAAGTAATTGTAACCATTTAAGGAAGAGCCCGTATACTCCCCTTCGACGGGCATCATATTTGCTGAAAATTCAGTGGAAAATAACCTCGAACGTTAAATTTGCTGCGGTTCATTCAGCCAAAATCGAATCCGTTTAACTGGCGTTGACCGATCGAGGGCACACTAGGAGCAACAAATGATGTTCATCGACTCGAAAACCCGAGTCTGCAGCGTACATAATGATGCACGGGTCAGCGGTTCGTCGAGAAAGTAAGAATTGGAGAAACATTAAGATGAAACGAATTTATTTTACAGCACTTATCGTGGTCGTCCTGGCCGCGGCAACGTTCGCTCAAACGAGCCGCGGTGTGGTCAGCGGTACGGTTACGGACCAGAACGGGGCGGTCGTTCCGGGGGCGTTGGTCACTCTGATTAACACCGGTACGACGGTCGAACGAACGGCGACCACAAACGATGAGGGCTTTTATCGTTTTGATGCCGTCGATCTCGGTAATTACTCGGTGACCATCGCGGCCACCAACTTTGGAAGGGTCACGAAGAGCGGCGTCATCGTCAACGCCAACCAAACCTCCGTGATCGACGCAGCTTTGGTTCCGGGTACGCAGGAAGCGATCGTCGAAGTGACGGCGGAGTCCGGTGCCGAACTGCAAACCGGGTCTTCGGTTCGCGGCGGCAATATTTCAACCCGTCAGATTACCGAGCTGCCGATTGGAAGTGGCAACCCAGTTTCCCTGGCCCTGACCTTGCCCGGCGTCTCCACCAATCGTTCGGGTGTCGGTGTCGACTCGTTTTCGGTAAACGGTGCGCGTTCGCGCTCCAACAATTTTTTGATCGACGGCACGGAAAACAATGATATTTCGGTCGCCGGTCAAGGCTTCCAAATCACGAACCAGGACGCCATCCAGGAAGTTTCGGTCCAAACCGCTAACTACGACTCGGAGTTCGGACGCGCGGGCGGAGCAGTTGTAAACGTTATCACCAAATCCGGAACGAGTGATTTTCATGGCACGCTCGCCTTCGAATACGACGACAGCGCCGATGACGCCATCGACGCCGCGGGATCTCGAAATCCGATTATCGTTGAGCGTGGCCGTCCCTTATCCACCACCCAGTTCATTCCGTCGGCGACGTTTGGCGGTCCTCTCTTTCTTCCGAACTTCGGCGAGGGCGGTCCAGTCTTCACGACTAGCCGGGATAAGAACTTTTTCTTTGTCGCTTATGAGGAAACGCGCTATCGCGAGCCGGGCGGATCGGTCGAGCTAGTCGTTCCGACGGCTGCGGGGCGAGCAAAACTGCAACAGTTTGCCGCCAACCCGAACGTAGCTCTCTATCTAGCGGCCACGGCGAACACGGTTGCGCCCACTGCGGATTTCGTTGCAATCTCGTTGGACAATTCAAATCTGCCGCCATCCCAGCAGACCCGCGGAGTGGTCGAGCGCGGACGATTTTTCCGGCAGTTTACGACTCGATATACGGGTAAGCAATTCCAGATTCGTACCGACCACAGATTGACGTCGAGGGACCAGCTCACGATCCGTTTTCTGTCCGACGTCCAGGATCAGCCCCTGGGGGGCAGTCGTAGTTTCGAGGGCTTTGACGGCGATTACGCCGCGGATTACAAGAATTTTCTAATCGCGGAATCGCATGTTTTTTCCTCATCCCTTACCAATGAATTACGGTTGGCGTACAACAAAATTCAGTTTGGTTTCCCCCTTTCGGACCCGGACGGGCCAGCTTCCACATTGCCTACGCTTTCGTTTACTGGTTTCACGGCGCTCGGGGCGGCCACGAACCTGCCCCAGGGCAGAACGGCACATAATTATCAGGTTCAAGACACAGTTACGAAAATTTTCGGCGACCACACCATCCGCACAGGTGTCGACTATCTCAGGCAGATCGCGACGCAGATCGCCCCGGCGAATATTCGCGGTTCGATCACTTACGGTGCCGGCGGCGGATTCCAGTCGCTCGGAAACTTCGTCGACGATTTCGGCGGGACGGGCAACACTCAGAAATTTTTCGGTTCGCAGACGTACTTCCCCAGCCTTCACCGCATCGCGGTGTTCGCGCACGATCGATGGAAAGCCAGTTCTAGTCTGACTTTGACGGGGGGGCTCCGCTACGAAAACTTCGGTACGCCATTCAACACGCTTAGAACGCCGGCCTTTACCGGTCTCTTCAATGTTGACCCGGTGACCAGACAGGGACCGTTCGACAAGCCGAACTCGGTCAAGGCCGATAATAACAACTTTGCCCCGTCGGTTGGCCTTGCGTATGCACCCTCCTCGACGGATGGCATAAGCGGCTTTATCTTCGGCGAAAGGAAAACGGTATTTCGTGCCGGATTCAACATCGGGTATGATTCGTTCTTCAACAACATTGCGTCGAACGCGGCGGCATCGTCGCCAAACGGTGTTATCTCGCAAAACACCTCGATCGTCACGACCGCCAACCCGCGCGGCCAGCCGAACTTCAGCGGTTTTCTTCCTACGGTTGCGGTCCCTATTACGGCGGCAGCGTCCCAGACTTTGATCGACCCGAACCTCCAGAATCCCTATTACATGCGGTGGTCGGCCGGTATGCAGCGCGAACTTCCGTTCGATATCGTAATGGACATTTCTTATGTCGGTTCCCGGGGTGTAAAGCTTTACATTAACGAGGACGCCAACCCGACCGTACGGCCGGAGCTGCGCATCACGCCGATCAATCCGGCAACGGGATTGCCGGTAACCACCGGCCTGCAGAACCGCCTGGATAATATCCAGGGTCCGCGGACCGTCCGCACTAACGGCGGCTCCTCATTCTACAATGGCGGTCAGCTGG
>JBHENZ010000205.1:0-4731 GCA_046261815.1 Pyrinomonadaceae bacterium
TCGCCGGCAGCCTTTATTTGTGGATTTAAAAGAGGTTGAGCCCGACTCTTATCGAATCGGGCTCAATAAAGGAAGGACAACTGAAGGAACGCTCGGAAGGTGTTCAAGCACAGTGGCAAACCGCGCTCGGAGAAGTGTTGGCGGCGGGGTCTTAACTAACTGCGTCAAGCTTGCCGTGGTGGCTATGTGCATATGCCGTGCCACAAGTTAGTTCCGGGTTCCGAGTTTCGCGTTTCGCGTCGGGTTTTCGACAAAATCTGTTTATTTTCAATAGCTTACGAAAAAAGCCTAAGCGGCCAAAGGCGCTTAAGCTTTTAACTCGCACTCCCAAACTCGGAACTCGGAACTAATTTGGCTTACACTATTTGGAACATCGCTCCGCCTGGCGGGCGAGCGAGACCGCTTCCTGATTCTCGGCATCAATCTCAAGAGCAGACGCCGCGTAGTTTTTGACCTGCAAGCATTCGTTCCGTTCGAAGTAGATTTTGCCAAGTGATATATGGGCGGCGATCAGCCGATTGTCCCAAAAGATCGCCGTCTTGAACGAGCTGATCGCCTGATCGCGATCGCCCCGGCGGAGATGGATTTTGCCCAGGATCAGATAACTTTCCGCGCTCATCGGTTCGCCAGCCAGCACACGTCGCAGCGCGGCCATCGCTTCATCGTCGTTGCCGTTCTTGTAAAATTCGCGAGCCTGCACTAATAAACTTTCGGTTTCGCTTACGGTCGCCTGCGTCGGCACGGCGCTCCGGCGGCTCAGCACGACGCTGACGAAATCCTTCCGCTGCGGTTGCTCAACGCGCAGAGATACGTCCGAAATCGTTTTCGACTTTAGCCATTCCTTTTCAAGCTGGGCATAGCGGTTCCCTGCCGTCAAAAAGGTACGTGCCTGGTTGTCGATCGACGACGCGTTGCTGTCATTCATCGCCGCGAGCACTTTTGACAAAACATAATTCGCCTCACCGTCGCGCGGGGTTGCCGCGATCAACGCACGAAACTGCTCGGCCGACTGAGGAAGATCGCCGTGAAGAAACAAACCGAGACCGTAATTAAATCTTACATTCGCGTCATTCGGCGCCGATTCCGCGGCGCGTTTGAGCAGATCGAGGCCTTCGTTAAGAAGTGCGGCGGCACGGGCCTCATTTTTCTTTTCCGCCCGCGAAGCCTGAATCGCGATAGCGCCAAGAGTGTTGTAAACGCTTGTCAGTTTCAAATCTTCGGCCAGCGGTCGGAGCACGGCCAACGCCCGCTCATAACGATTCTCCTGCCATTGAATCAAACCAATATAGAACGAAGCCTCGGCAAAACTTTCGTCGTCGCACTGCGGAATGCGGCCGTCGGTTTTCGCCCGCTCCTTGCATTGTTGATTGGTCGCGATCACGCGCTCGAACGCTTCCACCGACAATGAAAATTTTCGTTGGTTGAAATAATAATGCCCAAGCTCGAGCGACGCATCGGCAAAGGTGCTGTCCGGCGCAAACTCGGTATAAAGCCGCATCGCGTTTTTCAGATAATTTTCGCGAGCTTCCGAGGGCGGCGTGAGCAATCCTTTGATGTACGCCTCGAACGCACGCGGCGGCACTTTGTTCGCCCTTTCCAGAAGTTCATTCTGGGAATAAGGAAGCGCCTTGTCGCGCTGATAAAGAATCTGATAAGCAATCTGCCCCTGCATCGTCTGGAGATTTCCTAGGGCGTCGTTCAAACTGATGTCGCGCTGTACCTGCCGACCGTCAATCACTTCGCTCAGAAACCGGCCTTCGTTTACACGGATAATTTTCGACGTCACATTGATCGTCGCGGCCGTATCACCTTGAGCCGGAATAATGTTGTAGTAGCCGGTGATAAGCAGCGTCGAGCTGCCCTCACGCGCCAGTTTTAGAGAAGTTGCAAGGCTGGGAAGATTGGCCAGCGGTATGCGAAGCCGCTGCTGGATCAGCTTGCGTTCGGTGTTCGAAACCACATTCAGCGCCGGCACTCTTAAAAGATCGGAAAGCGCGAGCGCAAAACTCTCGCCAACCCAGTTGAATTCGGGCTTTCCGGACCTGTTCTCAAACGGCAGCACCATCATCGTGTCCGTCGACTTAGCCTGCGCCGAAATTCCAACCGCAAAAAACGTCGCCGCCAACATTACCCCTAAAACCCCTAAAATTTTTCTAACCATTTATCACCTAATTAATTATCGCAAGCCCGTACGTAAGTAAGCGCGAAAAGCTCCCCTCCTGGCGGTTGTCACGCCGTCGCCCAAAAAGCTTCAGCCCCAAAACAAAAATCGCCCGAGCGTGCGGGCGAACTTGCCGAATTACTATGATGCCAATTTTCTCAATAAGGATGGTATCCGGTACGGGATTTGAACCCGTGTTGCCGCCGTGAAAGGGCGGTGTCCTAACCCCTAGACGAACCGGACATAGAAAACTGTCCCGATTCTTTTTCGGGACCTTACAGCCGCCGTTTACGTCGCGTAAACGAACGATTAGAATATCGCGGAGGCGATTTTGTTGTCAAACATCGCGACATTTCGTATGTTTCGTGGCCGCTGCTGTGATCGCGAGAAAAGCTTCTTTTCCGAATCTTTAAAGGTGATGAAAAGCACGATCGAGCGGGGCCGGTGAAAAGCCCACGAGGGGGAATCGTGATAAGATTTTAAAAATGAAACGCGTCTTTCTAATCGACTCGATGTCGCATATTTTTCGGGCATTTTTCGCGCCGATGAATGCTAAACAGGAGCCGCTGCGGAACAGCAAGGGACAGGTGACGCAGGCGGTTTTCGTCTTTACGAACATGCTGCGCAAACTGCTGAACGACGAAAACCCCGACTATATCGCCGCGATTTTTGACACGTCGGTTCCTACTTTCCGCCACGATTCGTTTGCGGCCTACAAAGCAAACCGGGCCGATATGCCCGACGATCTTTCATCGCAGATGCCGTACATTGTTCGCGTTTGCGAGGCTTTCAATATTCCGATTTTGAAAATGGATCGCTACGAGGCCGACGACATCATCGGAACACTCGCCAAAAAAGTCGAAAAGAAAAAGATGCAGGCCGTGATCGTGTCGAACGACAAGGATCTTTGTCAGCTCGTCAGGGATCCGCACATCGTCGCGATGCGTCAGAATTCGCAGAACGTGAAACGAAAAGTTGCGGTGCCGACAATCGAATGGTGCGACGAGGCCTGGGTTACGGCAAAATTCGGCGTGCCGCCATCGAAAATCGTCGATCTGCTCGGACTTATGGGCGATTCGATCGACAATATTCCGGGTGCCCCCGGGATAGGCGAAAAAGGTGCCGTAAAAATCATCCATGAATTCGGGTCGGCGGAAGGGGCGATGACGAATGCCGACAAGGTTACGCACAAAACCTACCGCGAAAGTTTGCTAAACAATCAGGACCTCATCCGCCAATCGGTCGAGCTTGCGACCGTTCATTGCGAGGTGCCGGTCGAGCTTGATCTGGATCAATTGAAACGCCGCGAGGCCGACCGCAAGCTTGCCTTCGACCTTTTCAGAGAGCTTGAATTCAACACCCTGATCAGAGAATTTGCCGATGCCGCGCCGCTGTTTTCAGGAAACGGTGATGGAAAAACGGGCGGCGATCGAAAATACTCGATCATCACCACGCGTGAAGAATTAGACAGGTTGATTCGACAGCTTTGGGAAACCGAGCATTGGAGTTTTGAAACCGACGACTCAAACAAATGCGAGCGACTGAGCTGCTATCACGCCTTGCCGCCCGTGGGAATGGCGATCGCGACGGCCGCGGGCGTCTCCTACTACATCGATTTCGACAATTTCGAAGGCGGCCGGGAGCAGGCCGTTGAACCGCTTCGCGATATTTTGTCGAATGGGTTTCTTGAAAAAGTCTCGTACGATTACAAGCGAAACCTCGGCGTGCTGCGAACGCTCGGGATCGAACCGAAGGCCGTGCTCGACGACCCGATGATCGCCGCGTATCTTATTGACACGGGCCGCTCGACCTACGCTTTGCAAAATCTTGCACAAACCAATCTCGATGCAGATGTTTTTCGAGAAGTGCCGCCGGATTTTCCCGAGAACGCCTACCGTACGGCCGAACGAGCGGATTACGCATTTCAGCTCGCACCGATGTTTCGCCGAAGAATCGCGCACGACGGTCTTGAGAAAATCTATTCCGAGATAGAGATTCCGATGGCGCAACTGCTTGCTGACATTGAGCGGGCGGGAATGAAAATCGACGTGGGGCAGCTTAACGCTTTTTCCGCCAGCGTTTCGGAAAACCTGACGGAGATTCGGGCGAAAATTTACGAGATCGCGGGCCGCGAGTTTAATATCGGCTCGCCCAAGCAGGTCGGCGAGGTGCTGGGCGAACTGAACATTACGACCGGCAAGAAAACCGCCACGGGACAAATTTCGACGAGCCGCGACATTCTGCTCGAAATGGCCGAGACGTATGAAATTGCGCAACTGATTATAGATTATCGCGAGCTCGATAAATTGAAAGCGACCTACGCCGACGCTCTACCCAAACTCGTCGACGCGGATGGCCGCATACACGGCTGCCTCAATCAAACCGTCGCCGCCACCGGGCGTCTAAGCTCGACCGATCCGAATCTGCAAAATATCCCGAATCGCACCGAGCTGGGCCAGCAGATTCGCCGCGCATTCATCCCGGAAAAAGGCTGTAAACTTATCTCGGCCGATTATTCGCAACTCGAACTACGCATTCTCGCCCACGTCACGAAAGACCCGCTACTGCTC
>JBHENZ010000206.1:0-4683 GCA_046261815.1 Pyrinomonadaceae bacterium
GCCATACGAATGCCATCCGCCACCCGAACAAAAAGTGCCATCGTTCCTCGTGCGAGCAGACAATTACGACGGCACCGAATTCGACCAGCACAATTCCGAAGGCGTAAGCGTGAAGGACGGCCGCGGCGTCGTCTTCGCGTCCGAAATGGTCCTAAGCATTGGCACACCCGGAAGCGTTCCCGAAATCGGCCAAATGTACGTCTGCCCCGATGATTCCACCCTCGAATCCGCCGTCCGTCACGGCATCGAGCACATCGTCATCGCGAACAACGACCCCGGCTACTTCACCCTTACCTACCACCACGCCAACGGTCTTTTCCATCCGCTGCTGCCGAAACGAGTCGACTCTCGTCCCGTCGATCAAACTGCAGATTACGGTTCGAGGTCCTCGCAGCCGATAGAAGCATTGTATTGACAGCGCACCATGTCGACCACGGCGATACAGGCGAAATCGGCAACGACAGTTGACATGTGTTGACAAAGCGGCGTATAACGATGGCGATAATCCCAAAAAGTAGATTAGTCCCGTTTTAAAGAAGCCGAGCGGCTGGCCGCGTAGATGCGGCGGTTGGACCGGAAGCAGTCTCGGACGGCGTCGGCGCATCGGTAGACGAAAGAAAAGATGAGGAGATTTTTTATGAGAAAGATGTTCTGCATAACGGCCGTGGCCGTCGTTTGTTTTTTGATCTCTGGGTGCGAGACTCTGACGACGAACACAGCAAATACGGCAAATCGCGCTTCGAATGCCTCGAATACGTCGAACGCCTCGAATGCGAATACTGTGGCGAACGCTGCGGCGGCCGAAGCCGAGATTCGCAAATTGATGGACACCGCACAGGCGGCACTCGCGAAAAACGACGCGGACGCGATGGCCAACATTTACGCGGATAACTACATGCTCGTCAACCTTGATGGCGGCGTGCAAACAAAGGCCGAACGTCTCGCGAGTTTGCGTTCGGGCGAAGCGAAGTATACGGCCTTCAGCTACAGCGAACCGAACATTCGAGTCAACCCGGAAGGCACTGGTGCGGTCGTGATCGCCAAGCTTGCGATGAAAGGCACGTTTCGCGGGCGTCCGTCTGACGGCGATTATCGCGTCACACACGTCTATTCGAAAATGAATGGTGTATGGAAACAAGTGAGCGCGCAAGCCACGGCGATAACCGCCACCGCGTCGCGTTCTCCTAGCCCGGGGTCAAACACGAGCGGAACGGCCAATAAAACGGCGCCGTCTCCGATGGCAAACGCAAACCGGTAAATCATTTGCGTCTAATTGGCGGATAGAGAAGTATTCTCTTTCCGCCCTTTTTGCAGTGAAAGAGGCTTTTATGAAACACCTCATCGCAGTGTCGTGGTCCCTGATTCTTTTCGGCATGACAGGGCTGGAACTAATAAACTTCTCGGCATCGGCACAAACAAGCAAACAGCAGAATCGAAACCGGTGGGAGAAACTGGTTTATGATGATGCAAAAGCGCTTATTCAGGAAACGACGGCTGAGTTAGCAAAGAACCCGCGAAACGCGATTGCTTTACGGATGCGGTCATCGGCTTTTAATAGAAACAGCGAGCCGGAAAAGGCCAAAGCGGATGCGGTAGCGGCGCTTGCTTTATTAAAGAATCCTGCCAGTGCCGAAGAATTTGAGGCTAAATGTTATGCAGAACGACGATTGGAAAAATACGACGAAGCATTATTGAGCTGTACTAAGGCCATTGAGCTTGATCCTAAATACGCGTGGGCCTATTACAATCGTGGCAATGCTAACGAGGGTAAAAAGCGATATGAACAAGCAATAGCCGACTTCACAAAAGCAATCGAACTAAACTCAAACTTCCAGGATGCTTTTTCGAGGCGTGGAGATATTTATACCGCGAATAAGGAATATGACAAGGCCATAGCCGACTTTTCCAGGTCAATCGAACTCGATCCAAAACGTGCGTCTGAATTCGGTCGCAGAGCGTTTGCGTACTTTCAAAAGAGAGATTATGAAAAGGCAATTCCGGATTACACAAGGGCGATCGAACTCGATCCCAAAGGCGTTATCTTTTACACCAGTCGAGGATATATTTACCTCATGAAAAATGAGAACAACCTCGCGAAAGCGGACTTTTCGAAAGCAATCGCACTCGACCCTAAAAGCGTTCCGGGTTACTTCAATCGAGGCCTGTCTCACAGGAATGAAAACGCCTATGACAAGACTATTGCGGATTTTACGAAGGTAATTGAGCTTGATCCAAAAATCGCGGCCGCCTACGTTTATCGAGGCATGAGTTACAACGATAAAAAGGAACATGACAAGGCAATTGCCGATTACACGAAGGCAATTGAGCTTGACCCGAAATATGCGTGGGCTTACAACACCCGAGGTAAGAGCTACGGCGACAAGAAAGAATATGACCGGGCACTGGCTGACTTTACAAAAGCAATCGAGTTTGACTCGAAATATGCTTTGGCTTACTACAATCGGGGCATTATTTACCGGGAAAAAAAAGAATACGACTTGGAAATAGCGGAATACTCTAAATCGATTCAGCTTGATCCTAAATTCGCGCCGGCTTATACCAATCGTGCCGTGGCCTACGAAGCGAAAGGGGAGAAAATGCTGGCGGAAAAAGATCGCCAGAAGGCGAAAGAATTGGAAGCCCAACCCAAGTAAAGACCTGCCGTCCGAAGGACGGCAAATTGCCGTGAGCGGTGAGCGGATCGTGACCACGGCTAAATCTGGAGGCAAGAGACATCATGAAACCGAAAAAGAGTTTGCTCCGACAAACTTTCATCATATACGGCTTGCTGGCGACGGCACTGTTATTTACGGGCTGCGGCAAGTTGATGGAGTATTCAAATTCAAACAACAACACCCAGCCGCAGCGGACCGCGACGCCCGCGCTTGCAGAGCAGACGAACACGTCCTCGGCTCCCGCGCCTGGGCCAGCTGTTCCCGCCGGTCCGGCCATCGCGACGGCTGACGGGGATATTCCGGGCATCCGCGTAGAAGTTCAGGAGTTAAAGCGTACGAGCGGCGATACCCTGAACTTGAAGTTCGCAATGATTAATGATTCCGGTAAAGAATTGAGCTTCGGATATGACTTTGGCGATCCCGACCATTCGATCAAAGATTATGGCGGTATCGGCGGCGTTCACTTAATCGATGCCGCAGGTAAAAAGAAATACTTTGTCGTGCGTGATACCGAGAACACTTGTCTGTGCAGTCGTAACGTTCCAAAAATCGCTTCAAAATCGCGTGCGAACCTTTTTGCAAAGTTTCCCGCCCCGCCCGCGGACGTGCAAAAGATCACTGTCGTCATTCCGCATTTTATACCGATGGATGACGTGCCGATCAGTCAATAAAGTCCGGATTTAAGGAGAAAATCTATGCGTCAATTCGCAGCGGGAACGTTCGCGATTTTCTTATTGTTCATGGCCCGGGTCACGACTAATGAAACGCTTGCGCAGGAACAGACTGCAGACTTACAGATCAAGATCCTCGACCTCGTCTTTCGTGTCGAAGATCTGGGCGGCAAGGTCCAGGATCTACGGGTCAAGGAATCGGACACGGAGATTCGCATCGAGCTAGCGGCGGATGTTTTGTTCGACTTCGATAAGGCCGACATATTGCCGAAGGCCGAAGAGGCGCTAAAGCAGGCGGCCGACATCATACGAAACAAGGCCAAAAGCACCGTGCGCGTGGAGGGTCATACAGATGCGAAAGGTTCGGACGCCTACAACCAGAAGCTTTCGGAACGGCGCGCCGCCGCCGTGAAAGTTTGGTTCGCCGATAAAGAAGGTATAAAGAATGTAGAATTTTCTACCACCGGATTCGGCGCCAAACAACCCAAAGTTCCGAATAAGAAACCCGATGGCTCCGATGATCCCGAGGGCCGACAGAAAAACCGGCGAGTGGAAATCATCTTGAAGAAATAGACAGCGGAGCGCACGATTCTCTTTCTGATTCTCTTTCTAAAGAACATATCGTCCGTATTTGCAAGAATCTTCGCTTTGTCCCTTTCAAAAGGTGAAGAGGCGACCGAATATGAACAAGAATCTTTTAGCTGTTGCAATGAGGAACACTTTGGTGAAATGCTTCCTATTATTCACAATAATTGCTTCATTTTGTTTGTCCGCAGTTACGGCACAGATTAAACCGCCGCCGAGGGCCGGCCAGCTTAAGGACATTATCATTTCGAGCGAAGGCGTGCGCGAAGGGAAGCTCGCAGGATGCGTCGGCAGCGTATGCTCGATGGATAACGTCTCGACATTTGGTATCGTCGGGACCGGGCTAAAGGCCGACGTCCGGTCTCGGCCGGCCCCCACTGATCCCGCGCACGACGAGGTTCGTTATCACGACGGCTCGGTTCATCCGGGACGGCTGATCGGTATCAACGCCGACCTGGTCGTGACAGAGCGTGGACGTCATCAGCGGGCAATGGTCGCGTGGGTCTATCTCGCGCCACGGCGGGAAAGCGGAAATGCGCCCGGACAGCTCGGCGCGCCGGGGGAGACGCCTGGCGATACGGTTATCAAACCTCCTGTGAAGGATGATAAGGCTGGCGGGGGGCCGCCCGTCACTGGCCCTTCGTCGGGTCCACCGCGGCCCGGTAAACGCGGCGGGGTGTGGGCCGGCAAGATCACACAGCGGTGGGTTCAAAGGGACTCTCGAGGAGGAGTGCTCCGTATCACAACTACGA
>JBHENZ010000207.1:0-3297 GCA_046261815.1 Pyrinomonadaceae bacterium
GCTTTGCTCGGCATGTAAGGCGGCCATTCGTGTTTGTTTTGCAAGCCGTCGATTTGGCTTTAAGATTGGTGCGTGCTAGCGTTTTTGCATTTGTTCGGCTTTTGCCAAGCAATTTTCGACCCGTTTTTTACAAGCAAGCCGACAGGCCGCGGCACAGGCCTCGGCCGCGCTGTCTGCTACGGTATCGTAACGAGCCACGGCGGCCACGATCGAAGTCGCAGGGACTACCGATCGACGGGCGCGGTTCGTCGCCCAAAGACCTCAGAAGCCCCGCAGGAAGAAGCCCGCCACACCTAACTAAGTTCGGAGCAAGACTTTTTACGCACGTCCCGGCCGAAGATCGCATGTGATACCCTCTGGGACGGTGGGACACTGGAAAAAAAACCAGGACGTAAACGAATTATATGGCCGATTATTCACGCTGGGCGGCCTTTCGGTGAGGCTTGCCTCACCGCAGTGCAAAGCGGCAAAGCCCGCAAAAGATTTGCGGCAGCTTTTATATCTTCGCTCGGCTAACTTCCCAAATCAATCGCGAAACGCACTGCAGGCGGATTGATCGAGCTTGAATAGCATCAGTAGGGCGTGCCCGTAGCCGATGAATACGCTTTGCGCAGTTACGTTCGATGATCGGCAACCCTAGTTCTCGTGGCCGCGTCTTCCGCCTCGGAGCTGTTCGATCGCATGCCGCAAAATTGGACGAATGATCTCGAAACATTGTCGCACGGCTTTTGGCGCGCCGGGAAAATTAATTATTAAACAGTTTTTCCGCGTGCCGCACACTCCCCGCGCGAGCATCGACATCGGCGTAAACTGTGCTGTCTCACGTCGCAAGGCGTCCGCGATTCCCGGTGCTTCGCGTTCGATTACCGCCAGCGTCGCCTCGGGCGTAACATCGCGCGGAGCGAGGCCCGTGCCGCCGGACGTGATAACCAAATCGATTTCGCCGCTGTCCGCGAACTTGCACAGCAATGTTTCGATTTCACCTCGCTCGTCGTGAACGATCGTTTTGCCCATCACCTCTGCTCCGAACTCAAGCAAGAGGCCGGTCAGAGCTTCGCCCGACGCGTCGTCCGAATCGTCGCGCGTGTCGCTGACGGTAATCACCACAGCTCGAATTGTATCTTCTCTCATCAAGTGACCGGTGAATGAAAGAACTAAAATACATAGAACAATGAAACGCTATCTAGATTTAACCGCGTTTAGATGCCGTGCGCTCCGGCTTTTTGAGATAGCGTTTCTTTCCGACATTGCCCACACGCGCTCGGTCAGAAATTTATTGTCGACCGTCAAAATTTGTCGGTGAAGTTCCGCTAGAGCAGCCGCAATCTGTCTTACAGTTCGACTTTTTGGAAAATGCAGCAGCCCGCCGCTTAAGCGTCATCCCGATATAAATGGCCGTGCCGGCCAATATCAGCCCAACCATTAGGCTCTGTGAGTCCATACTATTTACTAAAAACCGAGAAACCTGCCGCCCTGATACGTAACAAACGCCGCCGCATAGGCAAGCACCGTCATATAACCGACCATAAACAGCGGCCAACGCCAGGAATTTGTCTCGCGGCGAGCGATTGCAACGGTCGACATACACTGCATCGCAAGCACGAAGAATACCATCAGAGTCAATGCCGTCAAGGGCGTCCAAACCGTTCCGCCCTGATCGTTTTTCGCATTTTTCACGGCGGCGATCAGCGTCTCAGATTCCTCGTTTTCATCCTTGCCGACATTATAGATAATGCTCAACGTCGAGACCAATACTTCGCGCGCGGCAAAGCTGGCGATCAAAGCCACGCCGATCTTCCAGTCGAAGCCAAGCGGCTGGATAACCGGTTCGATCAATCGACCCAGTTTGCCGGCAAAACTGTTCCTAAGTTGTTCCCCGTCGGTTGGTGTCGCGAGTCCAACTTTTTCTGTGCTCGAAATTTGAAACTCGGAACGTTGAGCTTCGGTGCGTGGAAAATACATCAACGCCCATAACACTATCGAGATAGCAAGAATCACCGTACCGGCCCGTTTCACGAACAACCACCCGCGCGTGGTCATGTTCAGCAAAACGTTTCGAACACTCGGGATGCGATACGGCGGCATTTCCATTATGAACGGAGGAGGAGGGGATTTCAGCAAGGTTCGTTTGAGCACAAAGGCCGCTAGTAGTGCGATCGAGATTCCAAGTCCGTACATCGCCAACATCAGAACTGCCCCTAGCGACAAAAATCCGAAAACAGTCTGCCCGGCGAAAAACGCCGCGATCATCAACGTATAAACCGGCAGCCTTGCCGAGCAACTCATAAAAGGCGCGATCAAAATCGTGGCCAGCCGATCACGCGGATTCTCGATCGTCCGCGTCGCCATTATGCCGGGAATCGCACAGGCAAAGCTGCTCATCAACGGTAAAAATGCTTTGCCGTGCAGCCCTACACGGCTCATCAGCTTATCGAGCAGAAATGCCGCCCGTGCCATATAACCCGTGTCTTCGAGAATCGATATAAACAAAAACAGCAGAAGAATCTGCGGCAAAAATATGAGCACGCCGCCGACTCCGGCTACGACGCCGTCAGCCAGCAAATCCGCCATTATTCCTTCGGGCAAAACATTCCTCACACCGTCGGCGATCGAGCCGAAACCGGTCTCCAGCAAATCCATCGGCAGCGCGGCCCACGAGAAGATCGTATGAAAAACCGCAAGAAGAATCGCGACTAGAATCAACGGACCAAAAATTCTGTGCGTAAGTACGCGATCGATTTTTTCCGACCAGCCGCGCTCCTGTACGTCGCTATGCCGGACAGACTCTTGTACAGCGTCCGAGATAAAACGGTATCTTGAAAAAATAAGCTGTCGTTCGCTCATGTCGTTTGAACCGCGAAGACCGCTCATGTCAGCCTTTTCCGTTATCGGCGGGGGCCCGGTTGCATGAGCCGCCTGTGATACGGTTTGGGCAAGCTCGACTTTACCGCGCTCCGACTTTGCGCTTAGCGCGATCACCGGCGTCTTGAGAATAGATGAGAGTTTCTCCGTATCGATTTTGTGCTCGCGCTTCTCAAAAACGTCGATCATCGATAATGCGACGACAACCGGGATGCCGAACTCTAAGAGCTGTGTTGTTAGATAAAGATTTCGTTCGAGGTTTGTCGCGTCGACAACCGAGACAATCACATCGGGCCGTCGGCGATCGGGCGAATTGCCAAGCAGAACGTCGCGTGCGATCTGCTCGTCGATCGAATTGGCCTCAAGGCTGTAAAGACCGGGTAAATCGATCAGCGTCGCGTGGGAACCGTTTAGCCTCCACTTCCCCGCTTTCCG
>JBHENZ010000208.1:0-15292 GCA_046261815.1 Pyrinomonadaceae bacterium
GAGCCGCCCGGCCTGGTGTTGGCAAGCAAAGTAACCTGCCGCTGCCGATTCGTGCGATCGACCGCGCTGGGACCCGTACCTTCGGAAACTCTAACAAGCCGGTCGAGCGTAACTAATCCGACTTTTGTCGATGGCACGATCATTCGCTTCAAACCTTCGATATCCGAGCGAAAAGGATTTATCGCCCGCACATGCACTTCATATTGGTCCGAACCTTCGTTAAACGTCGTCGCTTCCTGGCCGGCGACTAGGGTGTTTAACGCCTGCGACACATCGCCGACACGAACGCCAAGATCGGCTGCCGTCGCGCGATCCACCTGCAACCGCACCTCGGGCTTGCCGCTAATCAGGGTCGAATCGACGTCGACCGCATCGGGAATGGTTCGCATTTTCTCGAGAATTTTCGCCGAATATTCCTCGAGCTGTTTTAAATCAGGTCCAGCGATCAAAAATTGCACGTTCGCATTTCTGAAACCTCCGCCCGAAAACGTCGCGACCTGTTGCACGGCTGGCCTCAGATCCTGCGGAAATTTTGTTTTGTCCGCAAGCAAATCGCGCGTCGCTGCCATAACCTCTTCCTGCGATCGATCGCGTGCGTCAGTGTCGGAGAGCTTGACATAAATCGAACCCGCATTGACCACCTGCTGCTGGCCGCCACCAATCGTGACAAGGGTGTCGGTCACGCCGGGCATCTTGCGAATCTCGGTCGCTATGCGTTCGAAAATCTGCGTCGTCGCGCCAAGACTAGAGCCTTCCGGCGCACGCAGTGTGACCTCATATTGCGATTGATCATCAACCGGCAAAAAGTTTTTGCCGACGAACATAAACAGCGGCACGATCGCTAAGAATACGAGCACGCATAACGTAACGATCACCCATCGATGCCCCATCGAAAACCGCAACAGGTGTGCGTAAACTTTATCGACGTGGCGGAACCAACCTTTCGAACGAGTTTCGTGTTCCGAGTTTCGAGTTTCGCGTTCGTTTTCGTCGTAAAGCATTCCGTCGCCGTGAATGAGCGCCTCGTCCTCTTTCTCACCGATGAGTTTTTCCTTTGGCCGTTTCAAAATTCTTGCCGCGAGCATAGGCGTCAGGGTGAACGAAACTATCAGCGATACGCCGACTGCGAACGAGGCGGTCAGTCCGAACGACGACATAAATCGTCCGACGATGCCCTGCATAAAGCCGATTGGGACGAAAACGGCCATCAAGGAAAGCGTTGTCGCCAGCACGGCAAGGCCGATCTCACGCGTGCCCTCGATTGCGGCCTGAAAAGGCTCGACGCCTTTTTCCTCGATAAATCGATAAATATTTTCAAGCACGACTATCGCGTCGTCGATCACGATGCCGACCATCAGCGTCAACGCAAGCATCGTGATCGAATTCAGCGTGTAACCCATCGCATAAATCAGTGCAAAGGTCGAGATGATCGAAGTCGGGATGGCGAGTGCGGCGATAAACGTCGAGCGAAAACTCCAAAGGAACAAAAACACGACAATCGCAGCGAGAATCGAGCCCAGAATCAAATGCTCTTCGATAGTTTCGAGCGAGTTTTCAATAAAGATCGAGTTGTCGCCTATCACACGCACCTGGTAGCCAGCGGGCAGCGTGCCTTTTCCTCCCTTTTCCGGATCGCCGGTGATCTCTGCCAAGCGGCTTTTTATTTCATGTGCGACGGCAACGGTGTTCGTGCCCGACTGTTTAGAGACGATCAGGGTCACGGCGGGCATGCCGTTGAGCCAAGCGGTTGAGCGAATTTCTTCTGCTCCGTCTTCGGAGTAGCCCAGGTCCTTTACCTTGACCTGATACTCTCCGCGTGTTGCGACGACGACGTTGTTAAATTCTTCGGGCTTGCGGATTTTCCCTAGGGTGCGAACGCTCGTCTCTGTCTGGCCTTCGTTCAGTCTACCGCTCGGAAACTCGACATTCTGCAGACGCAATGCTGTTGCAACCTCGGCGGGCGTCACGCTGTACGAACGCATCTTGTTCGGATCGACCCAGACATTTATCTGCCGTTCCTGTCCGCCGACAATCGTGATCTGCCCGACCCCGTTCACCGATTCGATACGTTCCTTGATTCGCCCTCTGGCGACCTCGGTCACGTCGCGTATTGACATGCCGCTCGGCCCCGAAACCGAGATGCGCAAAACCGGAGCGGCATCCGTGTCGAGCTTTTGAACGGTGGGCTGCTCGGCCGTGTCCGGCAAACTTGGAATCACGGTCTGGACGCGGTTCTCGACTTCCTGAGCGGCGACATTGACGTCCTTTTCGAGTACGAACTGCACGAACACCTGAGAGATGCCCTCAAGGGATGTCGAGCGCAGCTCGTCGATGCCGCTGATCGTGTTCACGGCTTCCTCGATTTTTTCAGTAATGTCGGTTTCGATCTCCTCGGGTGATGCACCCGGATTGATAACCGTCACCGTGAGTGTCGGGAAATCGATCTTCGGAAAAAGATCGACACCCAACGAGATGAAAGAAAACAACCCGACCACGACGAGCGACAAAATCAACATCGTCGCGAACACCGGACGCTTTATACAAACTTCCGCTAACCACTGCATAAGCTCTTAGTCTCAAGTACCACGTCTCAGAGGCCTCCGGCCCGACTTGCGACTCCGGGACAGATCATTGTCTTACCAGACTTCCATCAACCAACTGCCCGACATTGATCGTCGCTACGGGATCTCCCTCAACCACGCCGGATTTGACCTGAATATAGTCGTTCTCAAGCAAACCGAGCTGAACAAATTGCTCGCGTGCGATGCCGTCCTTGATGACAAAAACGCTGTTCGTATCGCCGGCCGTTTTCACGGCGGCAACCGGCACCATCACGGCCGAATCAGGCTTACTTTGCGTGATCCGCACGGTGGCGAACTGTCCTGGCTTGAGCAAACCGTCGACGTTTTGAATCTCGGCCTCGACCGTTAACGTTCTTTGAGTAGCGTTCAAATTCGGCGCCATGCGGACAATCATGCCGGCGAAACTGCGTTCCGGGTAAGCGCTGGTCTGAATCGAAACGCCCTGCCCGGTCGCGACCTTGCCGAGGTTCTGTTCGGGAATATCGATCCGCATACGCAAGACGGACGTTCGCACCATCGTCGCGATTTTCGAGTTAGGCGTATTCGGCGTCGTATATTCACCGACATCCGCTACCTTGTCCGAAATGTAGCCGGTGATCGGCGCGTAAATATTATTGTCGTTCACGGCCTTCTGGGCTTGTGCTACTTGGGCCTGACCGGTCCCGACGACCGCACGCGCGCTGTCGGCCGCCTCGCGGGCAGCCTTCACGGCAGCCTGCGATACACTGATCGCTCGAATGGCGACCGCCGCATTCGAACGCGCTTCGTCAAGCTGACCGAGCAACTGGTTGCGTTGCGCAAGCCGCTGGTCGTATGCCGATCGCGACACATCGCCGGTCTCAAGCAGCCGCTCGGTGCGGCGTAATTCTTTTTCGGCCAGTTCGAGCTGCGCGGTGATTGATTTCACTTGAGAAAAATCTTTGATCTGAAAAGTTTCGCCATCGCTGATACCAAGCCGTGCCTGCGTCTGACGCAAACTTGCGATAGCCTGCTGCACCTGGGCCTCCGCCTGCTGCACAGCCTGCCGCTGCTGGTCAAGCTGCGCGCGGGCCTGTTCCAGGCGAAGCTGCGCGTCGCGGGCATCGAGCCGCACAAGCACGCTGCCTTGCTCGACATAGCTGCCTAGATCGAAATTTACCTCGACGATTTTGCCAGCGACCGTCGGTGCTACGTCGGTTTGCTCGTCGCTCGCCAGCGTTCCCGTTGCCTCGATATATTGAGGGATCGGCCTGATCTCGGCCTTAGCCGTCGTCACATCTACGATCGCCAATTCGTTGTTCGCGTTCGCAACGTTCGCGGATTTCGCCGTCGAGCCGCAAGCAGACGAAAAAATCACGGCAGAAATTATTGGCAAAAATGAAAATATGAAAACTGTCTGACGTCGCATTTTGTTCATAACGCCTCGCGGGCAAAATAAAGTTTGAAGAGAACTATTTCGAAACTCCCCACAAAACGATCTCGGCAAAGTTCCTGGCGGCTTCTTCGTCGCTCACGTTCAAAAGCCTGCGCTGCTTGTCCCACAAAATATTATTCAGCGAATGGTGAATCAGCATTCCCAAAAAAGCTCTAACGACGATACGCGGGTTAACCTCACGCATCGCGCCCTCGGCCTGTCGGCTCACCACATAGCCGCCGATGAAATCATAAACTTTGCTGACGAACTCGTTGAAAAAACGATCCGCCAGATCGTGCTCCTCAAGGGCCGAGAAAAACAGCAGCCGCATAAAGCTGACATCCGACTGATGTTTTCGCATTGCCTGCAAGGCAATGTTGTAAAACACCAGGAAATCGTCTTTTTGCCGAAGGGAGGCTTGGAGCTCTTCGTTGTGCTCCCACGGAAACTGATGTATGCCGTCGGCGCAGCCGGTTTCGTGTATGATCGCACCGTAAAGTTCTTCCTTGGTCGAAAAATGACGGAAAATGATCGCCTCAGAAACGCCTGCGGCCCTGGCGATTTCTTTCGTCGTAGTACCGCGAAATCCGCGTTGTGAAAACAGCTCGACTGCGGTCCTCACTATCTGGGCCCGCCGCTCGTCGCCCTTCATCCGCCCCCCGACCTCGCATTTGAAAAAGTCTTGTATCAATTTCTTAAATATTTGCTATAAGGGAATTAAGTAAGTGCTTACTTACTTATACGCATACACTCACATTTTGTTTCTAGAGTGTCAAGCAGCCTTGGGACCTTTTTCAGATAATAAATTAACCCGAAGACGGAAATCGCCCCGAATCTAGACGCCCGACATCGATAAGGGGGAGGCATTAAGGAACTTTCCCCGTCCGAATTCGTTACAACCACTAAGCGGCGAGATTCATCCGAAAATTCGCTTTTTGATCGAAATTTTGGTGGAGGGCAAAGAGGAAATGTCAGAATTCGAAACAGAAGTTAAGAAAGCGGAAAAAGAGCTTGAGCAGGGCCTTGTCCCGGTTACGCCGGAGGAAAAGGGATTTTTCAACGACGAGTATTTAGGAGACCTTAAAATGCAGGCACAGGATTACGGACAGCGGATCCAGGACGCGGCTGGTAAGGCTCGCGATTTTGCGAACGATAAATTCGCCCAGGCTAACGATAAATTTAAGGAATTGCAGAACAAAGACCCGAAGGAGATCGTCGAGGACGTAAAAGAATACGCCCGTCAGAAACCAGGTCAGGCAATCTTAATCTCGGCCGCCGTTGGGCTCGTTCTGGGTTTTCTTTTCAAAGGCAGGCGATAGACAGTATGCGGAAGCCCGCAAGTGAGTAAGGGCGAAACACTCAACTTTACCGAATCCTCCTATCATACGTAGGGGCTTCCGCATACGCATATAAGGGCGAAGGCCCCGTCCTCGGGGCCTTCGCTTTTTTCTATTTAGAAAGTCCTGCCTGCACTTCCTGCGCATGAATCAAGCGTCTGGTTCGGTCGCCGAAAAGCACGTCGATTTTCCCAAGATCGACGACCTCGGTCACCTCGCCCTGGCCGAACACCGAGTGCAACATCGCCTGGCCCTTCCGATATTTCCTCGTTCGATCATAAGGCGCGGCGGTTTTGCCGCCGCTAACGGCAACCGACGTTTTTACGCCGCGACTAAAGGTGCTTGACGTCCCGCAGACTGAGCACGCGGCCGATGTGATTTTTCCGAGCTTTGTAGCCTTCGCGACAGTATGCGGCTGGTCGGTATCGCAAACCGAACACATCATCGATAAAGAATCCCCAACTGAATAAGCCTCTGTTTTCATACAATTATTAATTCGTCTATCGTCATATCCGGCAGCCGCCGATCGGGCCGGCAAATGGTGTCGATTCACGACAACGGCGGTAGCTTGATTTCGCAAGGACACATCGAATGATCGATCCTCAGCCCCACGCAGAAACCTTATTTTATCACGTTTGTATCGAATTTTACATCGAGTGCCTTAAAGCGTGTCAACAACGCTCTTCGCGGGCACAAAAATGGTTGGTGCGTCGCGTTAATGTGCTTTCCCGAGCCACTCGGTCGCTATTTCTTTCGGCGGCACTTTCTGAGCGTCAACGGCGTTATTCATCTGCCGCATTGTGTCCGTCGAAATCAAGTTCTTAAGTCGTTCAAATGCAGTTTTTAACGTGTCCAACCCGTCGTTTCGTGCGACAAATACAGCCTGGTACGGGGGGAAATAGTGTCGGTCGTCTTCGAGCTGGACAAGGTCGAGGGCCGCAATAAGCCCGTCGGTCGAGTTGCCGGCGATAATGTCTAGTTCGCCGGCGGCCAGCGCTCGATAGGTAAGCGCGAGGTCCATTTCACGTGGCTGGCGGGCAAAACTAAAGCCGTAGGTTTTCGCAAAACCGGCGTAGCCGTCGGCCCGTGACATAAAATCCTGGCCAAAGCCGGCCTGCCAATTACGCGCAAGCGGAACGGCGTCCGAAATCGTTTTGAGATTATTTTTGCGGGCTACATCTCCGCGAACGAGCATGGCAAAGTCGTTAGCAAACCCGAGCGGCGGGCTAATCGCCAAATCGAATTTCTCGGCATATTCGGCTTTGGTTTGCTCGTAAACCGCCTGTGGGTCAGTCAGCGGCGGGCGTTTGAGAATGGCGGTATAGGCCGTGCCTGTATACTCGGGATATACGTCAATTTCCCCCGCGAGCAAGGATTCGTGCGGAATATTTCCGCCGAGCTCGAATCGCCGCTCGACAGCAACGCCGTCTATTTCAAGCACTTGAGCGAGAATTTCGGCCAGAATGACCGATTCGGTAAAATCCTTTGAGCCGACGACGATTTTTTTGCTGCCGGTTTCTGAAATTTCAGATCTGAAATTTGAGAATAAAACGGTTCCGAGCAACCCGGTGGCAACCAATCCAGCGGCCGCGAGAACAAACTTTCGCCTTGCACGCGACTTTCGCGAGCCGATGGCGTATGACCTTTCTACTTGCCCAAGGGCAAAATCGCAAAAAAGGGCGAGAAGGGCAGAGGCAATCGCTCCGGCGAGCAGCAAATTGCTGTCATTCTGTCTTAGGCCGCGAAAAATGTAGGTTCCGAGTCCGCCGGCTCCAATGGCCGCCGCGATCGTTGAAACGCCTACGGAAATCACGGTCGAGACGCGAATGCCAGTCAAAATCACTGGTGCCGCAATAGGCAATTCGATAATCCGAAGCCGCTGCCGGTCGGTCATTCCCATTGCGGTCGCCGCTTCGGTGATTTTGGAATCGATACCTAGGATTCCCATCACGGTGTTCCGAATCACGGGCAGCAGAGCATATAGTGCAAGCGCAATGATTGCCGTTTTTGCACCGATTCCGCCGACGAAAGGAATCGGGATCAGCAAACCGAAAAGCGCGAGGCTCGGCACCGTTTGCATCACGTTTGCAAAACCGAGTACCGGCGCCTGCAGCGATTTAAATCGTGTCAACAAAATTCCGAGCGGAACGCCGGCGAGCACGGCGAAGCTGGTCGAAATAAACACGAGAACAATGTGCTCGCGGGTGAGAACTAGCAGTTCGTACCAATTTTGACTGATAAACTCCAGCAAATTCACAGATCCGTTTATAGGAAATTGTTGATCATCGCCCATGAATTAGACATCTTTGGAAACAATGGAACGCTTCACTCCCTCACGGCAATAGTTTCCAGGTATGCTTGCGCGAGCGGCAGATCGGACGAGGCGAATTTTTCCGGCGTATCGAGAAATGCGATTCTGCCTTTTGCCATCAACAAAATACGCGAACCCAGCCACATCGCCTCCTTGAGATCGTGCGTCACGAAAACTGCCGTTTTGCCGAGCTCGCGAACCAGTTTGGCGAATTCTTTTTGAAGGTTCGTGCGTGTTATCGCATCAAGCGCACCAAATGGCTCGTCGAGAACCACGATTGGTGGATCAGCCGCCAAAGCTCTGGCAACGCCTACTCGCTGGCGTTGCCCGCCCGAAAGCTCATGAGGAAATCGCTCGGCAAATCGCGTCGGCGGCAAATCGACAAGTTTCATCAAATCGTTTACCCGCTCGAAGCTTTGCTCGTCGTTCCACCCTTTGAGCAATGGCACGATCCCGATATTTTCGCGGACGGTCAGATGCGGAAAAAGTCCTGCTTCCTGCAGCACATAACCAATTTGCCGCCGAAGCTCGATGACGTCCCACTGGCGTGTATCCCTGCCTTCGACAAAAATCTGGCCGACCGTACGCTCGATCAGCCGGTTGATTATCTTGAGTGTCGTCGTCTTGCCGCAGCCCGATTCGCCAAGCAAAACGAACACTTCGCCGCGTGTGACGGTAAAGCTCAAATCTTCCAGAATAGTCTGCCCGCCGGCCGAATAACCGACGTTTCGGAACTCGATAATTACTTCTGCATCACCGGCCATTGCCCAAATTTCCGAAAGTCCAACACCAAAAATCTAAATTTTAATTGAATTTTCCGAAAAGTTCTTCTCCGCACGTTATTTGACATATCTCGGATGGCGATTCGAAACCTCAAATTTGCGTGAGTTTTCGGGCGGCGCGAAAAAATTATTGTTAGTTACGCAAATGGCAAGGAATTTGCAAGTCTTTTCAGTGCAAGGTCGCGTGCGAGGAGGCACGGGCGGCCGCTCGATATGTTCACTACAACAATAAGTTTTCGAATCCTGCTTTTGGCAGGTCTGTTTATAGTATTCAGCTCGACTTCGCTTTTCGCGAATCGGCAGAGGGGAATGTTGCTCGAGGCGGAGAAGCGGCTTGCCGCTCTGGGTTATTGGGTCACGAAAGCCGACGGCCGGGCCGATGCCTCGACCAGGCACGCTGTCATGGCGTTTCAGAAAATCGAGGGCCTCAAACGGACAGGCGTTTTGACGCGCCCCGTGCTGGAAAAGATAAAGAATGCCTCGACGCCGATCGCCCGCCATGGCGGTCCGGCACATATCGAAATCGATATATCGCGACAGGTTCTATTAATGGTTAATGACGAGGGTGCAGTGACGTTGGTCGTGCCAGTCTCGACCGGCAACGGCGAACGTTATTACGCAAAAGACCGTGCGGAGTGGGACATTGCCCGAACGCCTCGCGGCAAATACAAAATCTTTAACAAGTTTAACGGCACGCGCAAAGCACCGCTTGGCGACCTTTTCTACCCAAGCTATTTCCTCGCCGGCTGGGCAGTTCACGGCAGCAACTCGGTCCCGGCCAAACCGGCCAGCCACGGCTGCGTCCGAGTGCCGAGAGGCGCGGATCAAATGCTTTTCAAGATAATGCCAAAAGGGATGCCGATCTATCTGTATGACTAAGGTCGATAACGTCTTAGAAATTAGAAAAGCCGGTTGCGGGGCCGGTTTGTTATTATTCAAAGTTTGGCAAAACACTTTACGCAGCGGATATCGGACCAGAAGCCACGAGCTTTCTGTCCCTCGCGTCGACGGCAAGATTTAGCCCTCGAGCGTACGCACACACCGAGCAGAAGCAGATCCCCTTTTTCGGCAAAAACCACCTCGTCCACCGTGTAGAATTTGTCGTATCGGATTATCGCAAATCCGACGCTTCGGGTGATCTTCTGGCAGTTCGTCGTAATAAATGTCAAATCCTTCTTTTCGGGTTCGACATCAACTTTTTCAAGTGTCGAAGCCGTGATCCACGACGTAAGTCGCTGCCGGTATCTACGAGCATTTTCGGGACGACGGCCGATTTATTTCGGTCGGAGATGTTCTCGACCCTGCGCCTGATGTGAAACGTTCCCATACAAACAACTATAAGGGGACTGTTCAAATTCGTAAACGAGATCTCTACTCCCATTCAATTGTGCTCGGCGGTTTCGACGATATGTCGTAGACGACGCGGTTGATGCCGCGAACCTCCGACGTGATTCGGGATGAGACTTTTTGCAGCAGATCGAAAGGCAGTCGTGCCCAATCGGCGGTCATCCCGTCAGTACTCGTAACCGCCCGAATCGCAACGGCTTGCTCATAAGTTCGATAATCACCCATGACACCGACCGAATTCACCGGCAGCAATACAGCGAAGGCCTGCCAGACATCCTGGTAAACGCCGAAGTTGTGCAGCTCATCGATAAAAATACGATCAGCTTTTTGCAGCAGCTCGACCTTTTCTGCAGTTACCTGGCCGAGAATCCGTACGCCAAGGCCCGGGCCGGGAAACGGATGACGTTCGAGAATTTGTTCCGGAATGCCGAGATCCCGGCCGATCGCCCGAACCTCGTCTTTAAACAGCTCACGCAGTGGCTCGATCAATTTGAGGTTCATCTTTTCGGGCAGCCCGCCGACATTGTGGTGCGTTTTGATCGTGACCGACGCTCCTCGTATTGAGACTGATTCGATGACGTCCGGATAAAGCGTCCCCTGCACGAGCCACTCGACGTCGCCTATTCGCATCGCCTCGGCGTCGAAAACGTCGATAAATGTACTGCCGATTGCCTTGCGTTTTTGTTCGGGATCGGTCAAACCTTCGAGAGCTTGGTAAAATTCATTCGACGCATCCACGCCGATGATATTCAAGTGAAGATTCTCTTCATATAGCCGCAGCGTGTCTGCGAATTCGTTAAGGCGAAGCAGGCCGTTGTTGACGAAAATGCACGTCTGCCTGGCACCGATGGCCTCGTGGACTAGGGTCGCGGCAACCGTCGAGTCAACACCGCCGGAAAGACCGCAGACGACACGGCCCGTTTCGCCGATTGTCGCGCGAATCTTTTCAATCGCTTCCTTTATAAATTGTGACGGCGTCCAGTCGCCTTTGCATTCGCAGATCGTAAAAAGAAAATTTCGCAGCACCTCCTTCCCGAGGGGCGTATGCGAAACCTCCGGATGAAACTGAACGCAGTAAATTTCTTTTTCCGCGTTTTCAATCGCGGTGATGACGTCGCCGGTAGTTGCCGTAATGTGAAATCCGCCTGGCAGCTGGGTTACGTGGTCACCGTGGCTCATCCACACATGGAACTCGAACGGGAGCTCGTCGAACAGCTTTGTCGTGCCGCTCAATACCTTCAGTTTCGCGTGGCCGTACTCGCGTCGGGTTGCCGGCTCGGTCCGCCCGCCCATATCGGTCGCCACAAGCTGCATTCCGTAGCAGATTCCGAGCAACGGTGATCTCAGATGATCGTAAAATTCTTTATCAACGCGCGGAGCCCCGTTATCCGTCACGCTCGACGGCCCACCCGACAAAATGATGCCTTTAGGATTTTTCTTTTGTATCTCTTCCGGCGGAAGCGAAAACGGATGAATCTCACAGTAAACGCCCAACTCCCGCACGCGGCGGGCGATCAACTGCGTATACTGCGAGCCGAAATCGAGAATTAAGATGAGTTCGTGATGCAATGAAAAATCTTTCCTTTAATTGAATAAAGGACTGATTATACGTGCTACAGCGCGTCGTGCAAGAACGCAGTCTGGCTGGTATTCTCCGCAAAGTGCCCCGTTAAGAACCGCTGTCGAGTTGCTTCTAAACATCTAACGCTTGACAAGGATTTCTTAACTTTCTAATCTAAATGTTCGCCTGCTCGCGGGGCCGAAAGACATTCCGCAGTAGCTCAATGGCAGAGCATTCGGCTGTTAACCGAAGGGTTGTAAGTTCGAGTCTTACCTGCGGAGCCAATAGTTTCGCGATAAACTGACGGTAGCTAACGGGGCTACCGTTTTTTGTGATCGAGAATTCGGTTGGTGGCGAACACGCGGGCGTTCACCTTACTCGACAATGGTCGGCCGTCGCCTCCGCCTTACAGTCTCACGTCCGCCGCCGAAATAGGCGAGGATCATCACGATCAGGTGCGCGATGAACCAGATGTTTTCGACGCCCATGTTTTGGTATATGTAGATCAGAATCAAAACACGCGGTGCAAAGATGCCGAGCAGGATATCAGCCAGCTGCGGAACGGTGTTCGCCGGGTATAAGTTTGGAAACAGAAAAAAGTAGATGAGCAGAACTATACGAGGGAAGAACAGCGAGAAAATCAGAAAATAGATGTCCATAAGGCGAGCCTGTGTGCAATTCTTTTACCCGTATTATAAGTCGTATTTGTGAAGGCGGAAAGTCAGATTACCCGAAGGCGTAGACTGGCCGACGGGACAAAGGGTAAGCCTACCACCGTTCGTGGTTCGCTGCCCGGTCGCGAAGTGAGCTTTTGCTGCCTTTTTGTCCGCGGCAAATTGTGATAGATTTGCGGCCTCCCCTATCAGTCTGCAGGAGAAATGTTATGGAAATGATCGAAGGTGCCGCTAGTCCGACCGGGATCACGGCGTTGCCGCCTAGGTCGGCGGCGGATCAAAGACGTTTTGAACGGAATTTTTTTCTGACTGTTGCTTTCGCTTTTCCTTTGATTGTATTGATCGGATTCGGGCCCACATATTATGCGAAAGGGTTCTTCAATACTCCCGCCGTCCCAAGCTTTCTCGTGCATGTTCACGGTCTCGTTATGTCGGCATGGGTCGTGTTGTTCATTTCGCAGGTACTAATGATCCGAACGATGCGGGTCAAAACCCACCAGCGGTCTGGGATGGCGGCAATCGCACTTGCGATTGCGATATTCGTAATCGGTTTATGGACCGGGGTAGCGTCGGCCCAACGGGGCGGAGGCGTGCCGGGCATCCCGCCGCTTTCGTTTTTGATCGTGCCGGTTGGGGACGTGTTAGTGTTCGCCGTACTGTTTGCGGCGGCCGTCTATTATAGGCGAAATCCGGCCAATCATAAGCGCCTAATGCTGCTGACCGTGATCAATTTTCTGCCGCCGGCAATCGGTCGCTTTCCCGGAGGAATGACCGAGGCCTTCGGGCCGCTTTGGTTCTATGGTGTGCCCGGAGCTCTGACGATTTTTTTGCTCGCCGCCGACACGTGGCGAAACAGAAAATTGAACAAAGTCTTTCTCGCGGCAAGCATCTTTCTCATTGCCTCGCAGTGGATTCGGCTGGCCGTCGCGGGCGGCGAACCGTGGTTGGCGATCGCACGTTGGATGACCGGCGTATCGTGACTATTTCCATTGGCGAGTTGCTTGACTTGACTGTGGATTGAGGGCAAACTCTAGTCTAAATTTCAAGCCCCGCCGGGCATTAAATCTTAAAAAACGAAATAAAAAATCGCTGACCGTAGGCACACAGCCCGATGGCATCAAACTTGGTTCACATCACGCGTCGCGGATTCGGGAAAACTGCTCGGCGCGACGGGTGGTGGGTCGCACCGCTGTTTACGTTCCTAGGGCTTGGACTATTCGTAGTGTACTCGACGTGGGCCGCCTTTCAGGGCGATCATTACACGTACGGCCCGTACCTATCGCCTTTTTATTCACCGGAAATTTTCGGTAATTCCCCGCATGCCTTACTTGGCCCGAAACCCGCGTGGATTCCTGCTTGGTTGCCGTTTTCGCCGGCCTTGTTGATTTTGTGGGCTCCGGGCGGTTTTCGTTTTACTTGCTATTACTACCGCGGTGCTTACTACAAAGCGTTCTGGGCCGACCCGCCGGCGTGCGCCGTCGGCGAACCGCGAAATTCGTATTGGGGCGAGCGAACATTTCCGCTTATTCTGCAAAATATTCACCGTTATTTTCTATATATTGCTCTGGCCTTTTTGGTTTTTCTGTCATATGACGTTTGGAACGCAATGTGGTTCGCCGATCCGGCGACGGGCGCGGCGAAATTCGGCATCGGCGTCGGCACGCTGGTGCTGACCGCGAACGTAATTTGTCTCGGACTTTACACATTTAGCTGCCATTCGCTGCGGCATCTCGTGGGCGGAGCATGGGACGAGCTTTCGAATAAGCCCGTCCGCAAAGCCGCCTACGGCTGCGTCAGCGGATTGAACAAACGCCACATGCTCTTCGCGTGGATCAGCCTGTTCGTCGTCGGGTTTTCCGATATTTACGTGCGAATGCTGTCGATGGGCGTCTGGACGGATTACAGATTCTTTTGATCCAGAATTTCAGTTGTTTTAGCAATGTCAAGAACATCAGTTGCCACTAGCTTCAGCTAGTGGAAAACTGGCCGCTTTAGCGCAATTTATGCCTTGGATAAGAGTATGGTTACATTTTGTATGGGCAACAAAAAACCATTATCCATTCCTGACCGACGAAATAAGGCCGAAAGTCTTTCAACACATTAGAGAAAACGCGCGAGCCAAAGGAATCTTCGTTGAATATATAAACGGCTTTGTCGATCATGTGCATTGTCTAATTTCACTCGGGAGCGATCAGTCGATTGAGAAGACAATGCAGCTTATAAAAGGAGAATCTTCTTTTTGGTTAAATAAGAGCGGATTAACAAAACACAAGTTTGCATGGCAGGATGAATATTTTGTTGTTTCAGTAAATCCCGCGGGGCTGGACGCTGTTCGTGCATACATTGCGAAGCAGGAAGAGCATCATCGAAAAACTACTTTTAAGCAGGAATTTGATCATTTTTTGGTTCGAGCTGGATTTGAGAGGTTTTCTGATTCTTTATGAATTGTCTGAAGCGAATATGAACTGTTCTTTATTTATTTGGCTAAAGCCTGTTCTTGGTGGTGGAATGGTAGTCCACTAGCTGAAGCTAGTGGCAACTGATAAAGCTGTGGATTGCATTTAAAGTATGGTTTTCGCTGTTCGTCGTGGGGTTTTCGGATGTATATGTGCGTATGCTCTCGATGGGTTATTGGATCGATTACCAGTTTTGTAAGGTGAAGTTGTGGGTCGATGGAGATTCGAATGGGCCGTTACAAACAATTTTTGAAGTTTACGACTCTCGGCTTTCTAACGCTGGTCCTAGCCGTTTTGGCGGCAGGAATATACGGTGAGCCAAGGCATCCGATCAGTGTGTTCGTATTCAAGGTAGGTTATTTTGCTTCTTTAGACAAAGCAAACTATCTTAAATTTTATTCCCCGCAACAACGAGTGGTCGGTGCCGGCTACCTTCCCGAAGAAGTCGACTCCTTCCTCTGCAACCGAATTGAGACGACCGATAGCGACAGCGAATTCGCTGGGATAGTTGAACTATATGTCCTACAGGCGGGTGGTCGCGAGGGCAACTGCATCTTTAAGACATCGAGCCGAACCTCGGAAAAGATCGCAGAAAATCTTGTAAAGAAGATAACTTCGTCGAGCCACGCCTCCGACTTGCACGGTGAAATCATTTTGCTCGAAGAGGTGAGAAGAGGCGAGAGTTTGGGTAAAGGCAAACTCGGCTATAGTTCGATCTCCGCTGATCGCCCATCCACTGCCGAACAGTGGCAAACATGGATGTTCTCGAAAGCATTGCCCATAGCCCGGGTCGCTTACAACAATTGGTGGAGTCTGAATATTCCTTGGGAAGAAAAAAAGAATATATCT